>QIAI01000717.1:3132-4466 GCA_003224995.1 Acidobacteriota bacterium | reverse complement strand
GAGCGCCGCATGCGCACCGACAGCAATCCCGTCGGCCGCCTGGTCGAGCAGTTCATTACGGCATCCTTCCAGGCGCATCCCTATCAACGTCCCACGGTCGGTTGGATGTCGGATCTCCACACTTTCTCAGCCACCGACGCGCGAAAGTTCTTTGACCAGTACTACATTCCATCGAACATGGTGGTGGCCGTGGTGGGAGACGTGAAAGCGTCTGAAACCATTCCGATCATCGAGAAATACTTTGGACGACTGCCCACCAAGCCCAAGCCCGACGAGCGCACCACTACGGAACCGGCACAAAATTCTGAGCGCCGCGTCGTGCTGCGTGGTGCTGCCCAGCCGTTCTACATCGAGGGCTACCATCGCCCGGATTACCTCAGCCCTGACGACGCGGTCTACGACGCCATCTCCGATCTCATGTCGAACGGCCGCACTTCCCGCCTCTACCGCGCCCTGGTGCGCGATAAAAAGATCGCGGCCTTCGCCGCCGGATTTTCTGGACTGCCGGGAAACAAGTATCCCCACCTCTTCTCCTTTTATGCCGTGCCCGTGCCCGGCCACACGCCGCAGGAACTCGGCGAAGCCATTCATGCCGAGATCGAGCGCCTCAAGAAGGAAGACATCACGGACGACGAATTGAAGATGATCAAGACGCGCGCCAAGGCCGATCTGATCCGCGGCCTGGGTGACAATTCTGGCCTCGCCCAGCAGTTGGCCATCTACCAGTCGCGTTATAAGGTCAGCAAGGTCGACATCCGCCGCGTCGCTAATCAAACATTTACGGACAACAATCGCACCGTGGGTATCAACGAGACCCTGAAGGCCTCGAGCGCCACGCAGGGAGGTGCACAATAATGAAGCGCACTTTCCAAACCCTTCTCACCCCCGGGTTCTCCTCGACGTTCTTCCTTTGCCTGATGATGCTGACGTTCGCGTTCGGCGTAGCGCAGGCGCAGAGCGATTGGCAGCAAATTCCGATCCCTGCCCTACCCCCGTTTCATCCCGCCGAACCCAGGCGCGTCGAACTCCCCAACGGTATGGTGATTTTCCTGCAGGAAGATCACGAGCTTCCCTTGATCGACGGCTCCATCCGCATCCGCGCGGGGTCGCGCGACGAACCCGCGCAGAAAGCGGGGCTGGTCGAGGTTTACGGAGAGGTGTGGCGAACCGGAGGAACCAGGTCGCATACCGGCGATCAGATGGATGACTTCCTCGAAGCCCGCGCCGCGAAAGTCGAAACCGCAGCCGGCGGCGACTCCACCACGGTCGGCTGGTCCTGCCTTAAAGAGGACTACGACGACGTTTTCAAGCTGGTGCTGGAGTTGCTGAACGAG
>QIAI01000717.1:0-3041 GCA_003224995.1 Acidobacteriota bacterium | reverse complement strand
CAGCTGGAGTACGCCACGTTGCTGGCGGTGAAGCGCGACGACCTTCTGAACTGGCATAAGACCTATGTTCATCCCAACAACATGATCATCGGCGTCAGCGGCGACTTCAACGCTGCCGCCATGGAAGCGAAATTAAAAGCCGCTTTCGGCTCGCTGCCAAAAGGTCCGCCGGCGCCCAAGACAAAAATCGAAATCCATCCTGCGAAGCCGGGCTACTACCTGGCGGCAAAAGAAGATGTCAACCAGTCGAACGTGCGCATGGTTACGCCGGGCACCGATCGCCACAATCCCGACTACTTCGCCATTGAAGTGTTCAACGAAGTGGTGGGCGGCGGTTTCTCTTCCCGCCTGGTCCAGGACATTCGTACCCGGCTGGGACTGGCCTACTCCGTCGGCGGCGGCATTGGCACCGCTTTCGATCATCCCGGCGTCAGCCGTTTCGTGCTGGGCACCAAGAGCGAAAGCACGGTGGAATCGATTCAGGCGCTCTACAACGATCTCGACGAATTGCAGAAGAAGCCCATCACCGAAGATGAAATCAAGCGCGCCAAGGATTCCATCCTCAATTCCTTCATCTTCAATTTCGATACGCCTGACAAAGTTCTCCGCGAGCGCATGGCGTACGAGTTCTATGGCTACCCGCTGGACTTTCTTGAGAACAACTGGCAGTGCTGGTGGTCGGCAATCCCAAGGAGTTCGACAAACCCATTTCCGCACTGGGTCCGGTAAGCAACGTCGACATCACGATTCCGCCACCTCCGGGAGAGACCCCGGCGGCCGGAGCGAGTGCCTCTGGAAGCGTGCCCGCGCCCGCACCCATCGCCTCCAATCCCGAAGGCAAGGCGCTGGCGGCCAAGGTGGTCGCTTCCATGGGCGGTGCAGCGAAGTTGAAAACCGTGCGCGCGTTTGAGGCCAAGCTGGCCCAGCAATCCAAAGATGAGCCCCCATCCCAACTCGACCTCACCATTGTTTATCCCGACCGCATGCACATATCGATGGATTCCCAGATGGGCCCCATGACGGTCGTGTTCTCCCCATCCGGCGCTTTCATGGCGGCTCAAGGTCAGGTTCGTCCCATACCCGCCTCGGGTGCAAAAGAAAGCCTGGAGCAGATCAAGCGCGATCCCACCTTTATCGGCTCGCATCTCGAAGATCCCAAGTTCACCTTCGCCGCCAATGGTTCGGAAAAAGTGGGCGAGGTCGACGCGAAGATCCTCGACGTCAATGCCGACGGCACTGCCATCCGCTGGTACGTCGATCCTCAGAGCGCTCTCATCCTGCGCGAGTCGTACACCGCCACAGGACCCTCCGGCCCCTTCCACGGAGAAACTGAACTTTCCGATTGGAAGGTTTTCGATGGTGTGAATTTTCCGACCCGGCACGTGAACAAGCAGGACGGCAAAGACTCCAGCACCGTCACGTTTACCGAGGTTCACATCAACCCGCAGGTCGATCCAAAATTATTCGATAAACCTGCTGGAGGACCGCCCCCGGCGCAATAGGCACGATTTCGCGCACAAACGCAGAAAGCCATTCATTCTCTGGGATTTGCGCGCAGGCTCGGGACCTGGGGCTCTGCAATTCCTTCGCTGAAATCCGTTCGTCAGCGCACAACCGAGCCGGAGCGCCGCGCCATCCAAAGCTCGGAGCCATCGATCCGCGACGCTCCTAAAGGAGAGCACTATGAAAATAAAAATCAGCTCACTGCTGTTGGCAGGAATCAAGCAATGACACGAAGTCGAAATCGGACACCCGCACCATCACCGGGTGCCTGTCAACCGAGCATGGATCGAGTAATTCGAAAGAGTACGTGTTGACTGCCAGTGACGGCAGCACCTGGGAAGTACGCAGTGACAGCGTGCCCCTGGCCGAGCATGTTGGCCATACGGTATCCGCGACCGGCGTGGTGAAAATGAACACGGCGCACAATCTGAAAGAGGATGCCAAGGATGCCGCCAGTGATGCTCACATGAAGAAGGGCAACACCGAGCACGGTCATATGACCATCACCGACGTTCAGATGGTCAGCAGCTCCTGCAAATAAGACTGGTCGATCCTGAAAGAAAACTGGCCCCTGAATCAGAATTCAGGGGCCTTCGTTATTTTCCGGAAATGTCACGCGCGTGCTGACGGGGTAACGCTATTTCCTACCGTCCTTGCACAACCTGCTGCAAGGCTCAGCGCTGAAATACCGTGCTCCCGCCTCCACTCACAGTTCCGCTATTGAGGAGGCTGCGGCGGTTTGTGTTGCTCCTCCTGGCGTTTTCTTTCCTCCGGTGACGGTTGCTGTTGCGAATGCGCTGGCCCGGCCTCCGGCCGACTCGGCGCAGGACGATTTGCTTCAGGCCGATTGTTCGGAGGCGGTTGCGTCGCCCGATTTTCGGGCGCAGGCGCACGATCGTTCCGCGCCGGAGGTTGTGGCGGACGATTCGGCTCCGCAGGCCGTGCTTCTGGTCGATTGTTCGGAGCCGGCTGCGGAGCACGATTCTCGGGCGCAGGAGCACGATCGTTCCGCGCTGGTGGTTGTGGTGGACGATTCGGCTCCGCAGGTCGTGCTTCTGGACGATTGTTCGGCGGCAGCGGTTGCGGTGCCCGATTCTCGGGCGCGTTCCGCGCCGGCGGTTGTGGCGGACGGTTCGGTTCCGCAGGCCGTGCTTCGGGACGATTATTCGGAGCCGGTTGCGGAGCCCGATTTTCAGGCTGCGCGGTAGACGGACGATCATTCCGCGCCGGCGGCTGTGGCGGACGGTTCGGCTCCCCAGGCCGTGCTTCGGGACGATTGTTCGGAGCTGGTTGCGGTGCCCGATTTTCAGGCTGCGCGGTAGGCGGACGATCATTCCGCGCCGGCGGCTGTGGCGGGCGGTTCGGCTCCGCAGGTCGCGCGTCTGGACGATTGTTCGGAGCCGGTTGCGGAGCCCGATTCTCAGGTTGTGCCGTAGGCGGACGATCATTTGGCGCCGGCGGACGTGGTACAGCACGAGCAGGCTGATTGTTCGGAGCCGGTGGATTGGCGCGATTCTCAGGCTGCGCCGCAGGCGGAC
>QIAI01000374.1 GCA_003224995.1 Acidobacteriota bacterium | reverse complement strand
GTGGACGGCACAAGGTTAGAACATCTGGATCACGGGGTGACTGTGGATCTGGCGCCAACAGGACTTGCATCGCGACGGTTGCCATCCCGTTCAGAAGGGTCGAATTCTTTGTCCCAGCTTGAGAACTCCCATTTCTTGAGGACGCCTTTTCGTGGTGTGCGTCCTTTGGAGGATCCACGGAATGATGTCTAAGGGCCCTACTGTAGTGAGGGATTTTCCGCGGAGTCATGGCCTGGCGAGCCGCAAGTCTTTTCTCACAGAAATTCAGAGGCTTACCAGGGAATCGTATCGGCCCCAGATTGTCGTGGATTTGTCGAAGTCACGAAACTTGAGTCCCGAAGCGATCGATCTTCTCTTGGATTGTGTCGAGCACGTGGAACGCGCCGATGGGCGGGTGATTGTAGCTGCCGGATCTCCGGAGACCGCCGTCATTCTCGAGTTGACCCGCGTTACTTCTGTTGTGGATATGTTTTCTTCCGTTTCTGAGGCGATCGGCGGCGAAACTATGCCGCCTTTCGAGCAGTACGAGGGCTCTCAACCCCTCGCGGCTTAAGTGGGCCAGCTCAGGTCCAGGATCTGGGCAAAGGGAAGGGCTAAGCCAATGAACCGAACGCGGCGTTTAGTAAACACAGCTCTGGTCTTCGTGTTGTCCACCGCAATCACGTTGTGGGCGGAGCCTATTCCGCAAAGCACCCAGACTTCTGACCAGGCGCAACCCAGCCAGGTGCCCGATGTTTCCAATCCAGCGCAACAGCCTGCCCCGAGTTCCACAAATGGAAATTCGGCGATTACTCCGGTTAATGCTCAATTACCAGACGCTCCGACGCCTGCGCAGCCAGCTCAGTCGAGCCAAAATGATTCAACGCAACAGCAGAATCCAAATTCGGTGCCCTCGGGGGCAGCTGGCGCAAAAGCGCCCACAGTAAAGGGGGCTCCCGCAGCTCAACCGGTAGGCGCTGCGATTGCGCCGGCGAAACAGCGGCAAAGAAGGTCACTTCTCATCAAGGCTGGGCTCATAGCGGGAGCTTGCGTGGCGGTCGGCTCAGCTTTCGCCCTCTCGAAGGGCAGCCCCTCGAAGCCTCCCGGGGCGCCTTGAGCAACGCAGCCAGTCACGATTCTTATCGTTCAACATCAAGTGTCACGATCACTGGCAAGCACCGTCCTATGCACAACGGGATCGCGCGGACTATTACCTTTTCCGGAATTGATGGTGCCGGTAAAACCACGCAGATTGAATCTCTGTGTGCACACTTGGCTCAGTCAGGGTATCGAGTAGCGAGGGTCACCTTCTGGGACGACGTTGCGGTCTTTTCTCGTTTTCGTGCTGGAGTCAGTCTTCGCGTATTAAACAAAACAACTTCGCCGGTCGAAAACGTGAAGGGAGGCGGCTCTCCACGCCTACGCAGCGACAAAAACGTGCATGTCTGGTATCTCACTCTGATTCGTTCGATTTTCTATTTGCTAGACAGCTTGCGTCTGCGCCGGGTGGCTCGTCACGCGAGGACAGGACCAACGGATTTCGTGATCTTCGATCGTTACATCTATGACCAGGCGGTTCAAATCCGTGCACAGCATTGGTTGGCGCGAAGCTACACTCGCCTTCTTCTAAATCTAGCGCCCACACCGGACGTCGGACTCATTCTGGACGCCTCTCCTGACGATGCATTCTCCCGGAAGCCTGAATATCCTTTGGCCTTCATGCATGAATATCGGCGAGCGTTTCTGAGATTGCGCGCATTCGCGCCGGAATTGACGATCATCGCGCCGGGCAACATTGAGGACGTGCACCAGGCAATTCTGGCGCGGGTATTCATCAACAAGAGTGCGCCAGCCGACAAAATCAATCTTGCTCAACGCACTCCCACGCTGCGTTCTCAATGATCGCCAGTAGGCGAAAAGACGCTGTTGCCGACGCGACAAAAAACATGAGCAACATATCCATTGCATAACTTCATCTCACACTTACTCTCGTGGTTCGGAGACTTCTGGAATGCACGTTGCTTTGCGCGACAAATTCGCCCTGGTCATACCCACTCTGAACGAGGCGGGTAACGTTGAGACTCTCCTGAACAAAATCCGGGAAGTGCTGGAACCATTGGACGCGAGCTACGAAATAATTGTGGTCGATGACGGCAGTACAGACGGAACTCCGGAGATCGTGCAAAAGTACGCGGAATCGGATCGCCGCATCAGACTCTTATCCCGCCACGGCGAACGAGGACTCGCGGGCGCGGTGATTCATGGCTGGAATCACTCCGATGCCGAACTGCTGGGCGTGATCGATGCCGATCTGCAGCATCCCCCCGAGTTGCTTCCGGCGTTGTTGAGCGCCATGGCCGACGGCCACGACATCGCAATTGGAAGCCGCTACGCTGCAAAGGATGGCGTCCGTGGATGGAATCCGCTTCGCGTCGCGATTTCAAAGGCGAGCACTTGGGCGACGCTTCCCTTGCAGCGCAATGGCCTGCGGGTCAAAGATCCCATGTCGGGTTATTTCATCGTGCGCCGAGAAGCAATCGACGGACTTTCGTTCGAGGCGAAGGGCTTCAAACTTCTCCTGGAGATTCTGGTGAGGGCAAATATCCGGTCTGCGCTGGAAATCCCCTTCCACTTCGGTCGCCGGCACGCGGGTAAAAGCAAGGCTGGCGCTGCGGTCGCATTCCACTACCTGCAGCTACTTGGAAAACTCTCCCGCGACCTGTTTCTCAGGCCGAGCCCACAATGAAGATTGCCTTAGTGACTGCGTTTCCACCCAGCCGTCAAGCTCTCAACGAATACGGGTTTCATATTGCCGATGAATTACGTCAGCAGCCAGGAATCGAACTAACCGTCCTGGGCGACGACTTGACGGAGTCCCTGCGTGAACCCGATGGGTTCTCAGTGATTCGTTGCTGGGCCTTCAATCGTTTGGGAAATCCCATTTCGCTGATTCGTACTATCCAAAGAGTGAAACCCGACGTTGTGTGGTTTAACCTGGGTTTTGCGAGTTTTGGCGGCAAACCTTTGCCAGCATTTGTAGGACTCACCACACCTGCCCTGACGCGGCTGTGCTCCTGTTACACCCACGTAACCTTGCACCAACTTTTCGAAACCGTGAATCTGGCGGACGCAGGTGTGAGATCGCCACTGCTGTACAGCGCGGCCGGCCGGGTGGCGACGCATTTGCTCTTATCCGCGAACTCCCTTTCGGTTCTGTTGCCGGCTTATCATCAGACGCTGAGGCAAAAGTATCGTCGTGGCGCTGTCAACATCCGTCATCACGGAATATTTGCAAGTCGTCCGGAACCGCCGAATTTTGCGTTGCGGGGAAATCCGGTGCATCGTGTGCTTGCATTCGGTAAATGGGGGACGTACAAACGTCTGGAATTGCTCGTCGCGGCTTTCGAATCAATCCAGAAAGAACTGCCTCCGACTGAATTGATAATTGCCGGCGGCGATCATCCCAAGATGAAAGGTTACGTCCAAAACGTGGCCGAGCAAGTGAAGGACAATGCTCAGATTAAATTCTTGGGCTATGTTCCGGAGGAGCAACTGGCGGACTTGTTTCGTGGAGCGAGTCTGACGGTACTGCCCTACACTTCATCCGCCGGATCGAGCGGAGTGGCGCATCTCGCCTGCCAATACGGCCTGCCGATCCTGGCGCCCGACATCAAGGATTTCGTGGAACTGGCGGAACAGGAGTCAGTTTCCATGGAGTTTTTCGGTGCCAACAAGCTCGATAGTCTCGCAGAAAAGCTTCTCAGCCTGCTGCAATCTCCGGAACGCTTGACGCAGATGGCACAGCAAAACTTCAGTGCGGCGCTGCAGATGAGTATGCCTCAGATCATCCGAGAGTACATCCATTCCTTTGACATGCAGCAGCGGTTGAGAATGCTGAAGGCGTTTTCGCGCCTACGGCGTACCCATCGTTGGATGCCCACCCGCCCTTGGACGGCCCGCCAAGTGGGACGGCAACTGCGCTCTTGGGAGCGACACGGCGGAGAACGGCCAGGCACCTAACGCCTAGGCAAGCGCGGAGCAATCCACCCTGCGAGAAATCCGAAACAACTTCAATTAAAGCGGAAATGCAATAGGGCGGGTCTCATCCCCACCCTCTCGCTGCTCGCACATGCGACGATCTACGGCAACTTGTCGAGGTAGCAAGGACCACCCATGTTCTGTGCAGGAGGGGAAGGCGGCGTTGCCCA
>QIAI01000373.1 GCA_003224995.1 Acidobacteriota bacterium | reverse complement strand
CGGACGCCTGCGCCTAATCGGACCAGGAAAGCGGCGCGATTGCGCTCCACGGCGGCTCGGGTGTCAGTCTTGGTAAAGCCGAGATTCAAGGCGCTTCCTCCGTAGGCGCGCGAGTAGCCGCCGTGCCGGCTCGAGAACCCGTGGATAAGCCATGGGACCTTCTGGAGACGAGGAGCTTGGAGAATCGTGAGTTTGGATTTCGCGGGGGCCCGGGTTGGCACGGGTCCATATTAGCCGATGGGACAGGTCTCAGGAGTGAGAGCTGAGGTGTCAGGTGTCGGTTGCGATCTTTGTAGGACGACGGTTCCCATAGAATAGTGGTGTATGCGTGCTCGCCTGGCGATTCTGGCATCGGTTTGTGGCCTCCTGCTGGTGTTGTTGCTGGTCTGGTATGTGCGATCAAAAAGAGTTCTTGGGCAACCGGCAGCTTCTGCGATTTCCACGGGCGTCTCGTCTGTAGTCACCAATCCCACCACTCCCGACTCCGCTCCTACCGCTGTCTATGCGCACAACCTAATGCTGCGAAAAGGACCAGACTTCCGCATCTACGTGCGCTGGCTGCGCGGGAACCTGGTCCGCACTCGCCAGAACGTGAATCCAACGTTCGATGATCCCGAGTCGTTTCGTCTTGACGTAAAGACCGGGGTAATCCGAGCCAACATCGGAGATATCGGCAACTTCCTCAATTCGGGAGCTGTGGCCAACTCGCCCCTGAGAGACATCACGCTGCTTGCTGAGGACGACCACATCAAGCTCAAGGGCACTTTGCACAAGCTCATTTCAATGCCGGTCGAATTGCTTGGCAGCGTCAATGCAACTCCCGACAACCGGATTCAAGTAAAGGTCACCAAACTCTCTGTTCTGAAAGTTCCCCTGAAGGGATTGCTTGGTGGATTGAATATTAGTGTTTCAGACCTGTTTCATCCCAAGGGCATCCCGGGCATCGAAGTCTCTGGCAATGACATCTTTTTCGACACGCTCAAACTACTTCCGCCCCCTCATATCCACGGACAATTGACCAAGGTGCGCGTCGTGAGTCCCGATATCGAAGAAGTTTATGGAAATGCGGAAGAGGCAGTGGCCCGCATCGAACAATGGAGAAACTTTCTGCGGCTGAACGACGGCACGATCGACTTCGGAAAACTCACCATGCATCATGTGGACATCACGATGGTGGATCTCTCGAATGACGCGTGGTTTGATCTTGATTTGAATAACTATCAAACGCAATTGGTGAACGGCTATACCCGCATGACCCCGGAAGCTGGCCTGCAAATCTTCATGCCTGATCTCGATACCCTTCCCAAAACCAAGGGAAACCAGAACGTCAGCATGGAGTGGCTAAAACATCGGGACCTTCCACCCCCGCCAGACATCATGTCAAAGTAGCGCTGTAGTGATGTACCCGCAGATGGGCGGTCGGGTGCGCCAATGCAAGAACCCATCCAAGCCGAGCCTGGATGGGGCGTACTTCATCGCGCTGCCCTACGTTCCTCAGTATTTCCAGCTGCTCAAATCCGCACCCTTTGGGGCGGTTCGTTCCATGTGCTCGACCATGGCCGGCAAGAAACGTTGCAGTTCGGTCGAGCCGGCGGGGCCGGAAGAATCGCCGGCTCCGGAATAGCAATGCGGCTGCCGCACGCCGAAGTCGAAGGTGCCGTGATAGTAAGGATCGGTCGTGGTCTCGAGGTAATCGCGCAGCAGGTGCACGCCGCGATCGAGATACCAGGTATCCGATTCGCCCACAAAGAAGTGCAGTTTGCCCGCAAGCTTGGGGCCGAGGATCTTCCAGTCGCGCTGCATGATGGCGCTGAGGTCGTAATGTTCCTTCCAGTATTTTGCGACCTCTTGATCGATCTCGCCGGTGAGCTTGTTGTAGATGGGCTTGGGATATCCATCAGCGCCGATCGGACTGAACGTTGCCTGCCAGATATCGAACTGCTCACCGGAGCGGCCGTGCGTGCCGAGCACTAATTCGTAGTGGTTAGCCTGCTCCATGGTGGCAAGCACGAGTCCATCGGCCTCGCGCTTTTCCGGGCGCGGCACGCGACCGAAGTGGCCTTCGATGAAGTACGCGTTTTTGTCCTGATACAAGTTGGTGGTGACGTAGGCGCGAAAATCGACGACATCGGGGCACGAGACCCACGCTCCGTTGTAGGAGTCGGGATAGAAAACCTGGGAGGCGAGGGCCTCCCATCCCCCGGTGGACCCGCCGTAGACGGTGCGCGCCCAGCCTTCCCCGATGGCGCGGAATTTCTTTTCGATGTAAGGAATGAGTTCCTTGTTGATGGCGTCGCCGTACGGGCCCTGGCTCTCCGAATTCACGGCGTAGGAGTCATCGAAGTACGGCGTGGGATGTTGGATCGTCATCACCACGACGCGCGGCAACCGGCCCGCCGTCCAATCCTGATAAAACTTGTAACCGTAGACCGCTGTGCGCAGCGCGTCTCCCTTGAGTCCGGGCGGCGGCGGCTCGGTGCGAAACGAATTCGGCAGGAAGAGATCACGATGAAAATGGTCCTGTTCGACGATGAGCGGGAAGTGCGCGTCGGGATGCTCGTCGAAGTTGTCGGGCAGGAGGACGACCGCGCCAAGATAAGTGGGGCGGCCCCAGAATTTCGTGAGCAGATCACTTTGCAGGCGAATGTGCTTCACCCATTTATTGTCGCGGATCGGCTGCGGCGCGCCACGACCCCAATCAAGCAGGCTGTCAACATCCTCTACTTCCTGATCAATCTGCGGAACGGTTGTATTGAGCGAAATCCGAATGACCTTGCCGGATTGCGGATCAAGGTGCATCTTGACCGGCTTGCTATAGAGATTGCCGGGCTTGGTCTGCCAGTGCTGGCCTTCGCCCTTGTCGGGTGGAAGTTTTACTGTGTGGCCGGTGGCAAGATGGAAAGTTTCGTAAATATTGAGCAGGCCCTGGACGTAGTAATCGCCGGCGGGGAGGTTGGCGAGGCTGCGCGTGGGGTAGCCGAAGGCGGTTGCGTCCACCACGGCGGGCGCTCCGGGAGCGAGGGCGTCGACATCAATCCCGAAGGCCTGTTGCGAGTTGGTGAAGTCTTCTGCAATCTGGAAGCGCGGCTCTTCCTTGTCGCTGGTCGAGATCAGCAGGAGGAGATGGCCGTCGAGTGGAGTCGCGCTGGCTTCTTTAGGGAATGAGATTTCGAAGCGCAAGCCGGAGGATTGGGCGTGCAGCGGAGAGACTGCGACTATCAGGATCGTGCAGCAAAGTAGCGATTTCGCGGACAAGTGGGCCTCCGAAGGACGGTCGTTGATATCAGCAGAAGCCTGCGCGGGTCAAGCGGAGAGACCGCGTACAGGGGTTGAGGCTTTCACGGTGGGGAAAAGCCTTTTGACCGCGACGGACGCGAAGGAAAGCCCGCGAAGGACGCGAAGAAGAACGAGGGCTGAGGCTTTCACGGTGGGGAAAAGCTTTTAACCGCGACGGACGCGAAGAAAAGCCCGCGAAGGGCGCGAAGAAGGAACCGCAAAGTTTGAACATGTGTAGAAACGGGTGGCGGCTCGCGCATTCGTGTGGCGGCGACGCTCGCTGCTCTGTCGTTGCGATTCCCTGGTGCCATACTTAAGCTCCCCAGGAGTGCAGGGAAGATCACATGGCGAACATTCTCTATGGCGTAAATGGCGAAGGCTCAGGACACTCCAGCCGCGCGCGCGAGGTGATCACTCATCTCGAAGCGCAAGGGCATCGTGTGCACGTCGCGTCGTTCGATCGCGGCTACCGCAACCTGAAAGACGATTTCGAAGTCACGGAGATCGATGGGCTGCGGCTCGCTTACGTCGAGAACCGTGTGCGCTATCGCAAGACCGTGGTTCGGAATCTGCTGCACCTGCCGCAGACCACGCGCATGGTGGGCTTTCTCGAACGCAAGGCAAAAACGTGGGCTCTCGACCTGGTGATCACCGATTATGAGCCGATTACCTGCCATGTCGGGCACAAGTTGAAGGTTACAGTCATCGCCATCGATAACCAGCATCTGCTGACCGACGCGGAGATTTCTTATCCCAGGGAATATCGGAAAGAAGCTGCTGCCGCGAAACTGGTCACGCGGCTGATGACACCGCGAGCAGACGCCCACCTGATCATTTCCTTTTTCACCGCCCCGCTGCGGAAGCGCAAGGCTTCGCTCTTCCCTCCCATCCTGCGCGAGGCAGTGTTGCAGGCAAAAACCACGAACGGCGATTTCGTCCTGGTCTATGTGACCGCGGAGGCCGCGCAGTTGATCGACCTGCTGAAAACCGTTCGTCAGCGATTTGTTTGTTACGGATTCAATC
>QIAI01000372.1 GCA_003224995.1 Acidobacteriota bacterium | reverse complement strand
AGTAATCTGGACCGTTATTTTACGCATTCGACTGGTCACGGAGTGGGCTTGGAAATTCACGAATCGCCACGCATAGCAGCCGGACTGGAAGAAATCTTGCGCCCGGGGATGGTCGTCACCATTGAGCCCGGCGTATACATCCCGGGAAAGTTTGGAGTGCGGATCGAAGACATGGTGGTAGTCACAGAGCAAGGCTGCCAGGTTCTGACTCCTACTTCCAAGACATTGATTGCACTTTGAAGCTTCCTTAGCTGGTGCCGGAGATTCTCTGGCAATCTCGCGCGGGCCCAGGCTGGGCGCGAGGGACAAACGAAACGGTCCCACCGCAGACGATGAACCAAAAAGAACTAAAAGAACTCATCGAGTTCTTAATTGAAAAAGATATTGCCGAGTTCGAATTAGAGCGCGGTGACGTAAAGGTGCGCATCAAGCGGGCCGCGGAACATTCAACCGACGCTCGGGATTCGCGCTATCTCGCCACATCAGCTGCGCCCTCCGCCGCTCCCGAGACCGGTGTCGTCCCGGCAGCCGCAAGCACTCCTGCCCCGGCCGCTGCTCCTCCGCAAGCTCCTCCGGCAGCCGAGGAACCCTTACACACCGTGCGTTCACCCATCGTCGGGACATTTTATGAGGCGCCCTCGCCAGGTGCACCGCCCTTTGTGAAGCCGGGAGATGCGGTGGAGACCGGACAGGTATTGTGCATCGTGGAAGCCATGAAGCTGATGAATGAGATCGAATCTGACGTCTCTGGGGAAATTGTGAAGAAGCTGGTTGCCAACGGACAGCCGATTGAATACGGGCAGGAATTGTTTGCTATCCGGCCACGATCATGAAGATCATGATTACGGCGATTCGGCTAAATGCAGGACGCCCGCGATTGGATTCCACGAAATTCCTTTAATAGAAAGAGTGCGCGCAGATCCATGGCGATCTGAAAGTCACTGTGGATGACGTCCAGGCATGGAATGTTCAAGAAAATTCTGATTGCAAACCGCGGCGAGATTGCGCTGCGAGTGATCTGCGCTTGCAAGGAATTGGGGATCCGGACTGTTGCCATTTACAGCGAGGCGGATCGTCACTCCCTCCACGTCCGTTTCGCCGATGAAGCCATCTGCATTGGACCTCCCCAGTTGTCGCAAAGCTATCTCAATATTCCAGCGGTGATCAGCGCTGCGGAAATCGCCAACGTGGAAGCCATCCATCCGGGCTACGGGCTGCTAGCCGAAAATGCAAATTTCGCCGAAGTTTACGAAACCTGCAATATCAAATTTATCGGACCGCCTCCGGAAATTACCCGGCTCATGGGTGAAAAGGAGAAGGCTCGCGAAGCCATGAAAAAGGCGGGCGTGCCCATTCTGCCGGGGTCGGAAGGAGTTCTGGGCAGCGATGGTGAAGCGCTGGAGTGGGCGCGGCAGGTTGGATTTCCGGTCATTATCAAAGCGTCTGCCGGCGGCGGTGGGCGAGGCATGCGCATTGTGCGCAGCGAAGAAGAACTTCCGGGACTATTCAAGGCGGCACAGTCGGAAGCGGCGGCTGCCTTTGGCAACGGCGACCTCTACATGGAAAAATTCGTGGAGCGGCCCCGCCATATCGAATTCCAGATCCTCGCTGACCAGTACGGAAACGTAGTCAGTCTGGGCGAGCGTGAATGCAGCATCCAGCGGCGTCATCAGAAATTGCTGGAAGAGTCGCCATCCACCCAGGTAACTCCGGAGTTGCGCGATCAGATCGGAAAAGTTCTTTGCAAGACTCTTTCCGAAATCGGATATGTCAATGCCGGCACGATTGAATTCCTCATGGATGAGGACCGGCGCTTGCACTTCATCGAGATGAACACTCGTATCCAGGTGGAGCATCCGGTCACGGAAATGGTCACTGACGTGGATTTGGTGAAATCCCAGATTCTGCTGGCCGCAGGCGAGCGTTTGGAAAACGTGCTTCAAGGCCCCGTTGTGCATCGCGGGCACGCGATTGAGTGCCGTATTAATGCGGAGCATCCGGAGACCTTCATTCCCTCCGCAGGCAAAATCACGACCTTCAACCCGCCCGGAGGAACTGGTGTGCGAGTCGATACGGCGGCTTATGCGGAAGGCACAATTCCGCCCTATTACGATTCACTGATCGCCAAACTTATTGTGCGCGGAAAGGATCGGCCGGAAGCGGTTTCCCGCATGGCCCGCGCCCTGGAAATGTTCATCGTGGAAGGCGTTTTCACCACCATCCCGCTTCACCGTCGAATTTTGGCGGACCCGGATTTCCGTGCCGGCAATGTCAATACCACGTTCATTGAGCGGTTCTTGAAGGCCAAGAAGGAAAAGGGATCGGTGACGTAGCCGAAGTCCGACCTCGGAAGTAAGGTTATCCAGTCATGATTATTCTTTCGAAGCTCTACGCTATCGTGGACGCCACCAGGTTTCCCGATGCGAAGGCCATGTGCGCTTTCTCCGATGAGCTGATTGCCGGTGGGGTAACTCTTCTGCAATACCGGAACAAGAGCGGTAACGCACGTGAGATGCTGCAGCAGTCGCGAGAATTGAAAGGTCGCCTTCCAAATTCCGTCCAACTCATAATGAACGATCGCGCAGATCTCTGCTTAGCCGCGGGATTGAATGGTGTCCACGTGGGTCAGGACGACCTGACACCCGAGGGCGCAAGAAAAGTAATTGGCGATTCGCTTGCGCTGGGAGTTTCCACTCACAATCTTCAGCAAGTGAAGACGGCAGATCAATCACCGACAGATTACCTGGCCATAGGGCCGGTGTTCGTCACATCCGCCAAAGCGAATCCCGATCCATTGGTCGGGCTGGACAGTGTTCGCGCGGCTCGCGCTTTGACGCGCAAACCACTGGTGGCGATCGGCGGAATTACCCGGGCGAATTGCCGTTCGGTCATCGAAGCAGGGGCGGATTCGGTGGCGGTGATATCCGATCTGTTACTAGGGCCGCGTAAATCAGCAGAGGAATTCTTTCGTATCTTGAGGTAAAGTCTGGACGTTCCCCAAGAATCATTGAGGAGGGTTGTGACTATCGATACCAAGCCCCCCAAGCCTGCCGCCATCGATTGGGAGATCCACACTCATCAGGATCAGGAACTGATTAAGGGCCTAGGACTGACCAGCGCCACCATGCTGGTGATGGGATCGATGATCGGTTCCGGCATTTTCATCGTTTCCGCGGAGATCGCCCGGGAAGTCAATTCTCCTGCGCTGCTAATCGGGGCCTGGTTGGTCACGGGGTTTTTGACCATCGTTGGAGCTCTGTGCTACGGCGAACTGGCAGCCATGATGCCGCGCGCCGGCGGACAATACGTTTATCTGCGCGAAGCGTTGGGACCGCTTTGGGGATTTCTCTACGGATGGACTCTGTTCCTGGTCATTCAAACCGGAACCATTGCGGCGGTGGGCGTGGCGTTTGGCAAGTTTCTGGGCGTTTTCTTTCCGTCGGTTTCTTCGTCTAATTGGATTCTGCATTTCTGGAAGGTTCCGGCCATCCACCTGGGACCAATGGTCCTGGGCAACATGGATATGGGACTGAGCACACAAAATCTTGCCGCCATCTTAGTCGTGGTAGTGCTTTCCGTGGTGAATATTTTCGGCGTGAAAACCGGCGCGACTATCCAGAATATTTTCACCTTTGCCAAGGTTTCTGCCCTGTTCGGGCTTGTGCTGTTCGGTATCTTCATGGGGCGGAACGCTCAAGCGATTGCGACAAACTTCACCAATTTCTGGCGGAATGCTGGCTTAAGCGCCGAGCACGCGGTGCAAGTGGGCGTCGGCGGACCGATGGTCATGGTCGGGACTTTAACCATCCTGGCGATCGCGCAGGTAGGGTCATTGTTTTCGGCAGACGCGTGGAACAATGTCACGTTCACTGCCGGCGAAGTAAAAAATCCCAGTCGCAATCTTCCGCTGTCGCTCGCTTTGGGGACGGGAGTCGTCATCGCGCTCTATATCGCGTGCAATGTGATTTTCCTGAATGTCCTGCCGCTGGAAGGAAATCCTCACGGCGCGACCATCGTAGAACGCGGTATTCAGTACGCAACTGAGGACCGCGTGGGTACGGCGGTGATGACCCAGATGTTCGGCGCCGCGGGAGGATCGCTGATGGCCATCGCTATCATGCTTTCCACCTTCGGATGCTGTAACGGCCTGATCCTGGCCGGATCGCGCGTGTATTACGCCATGGCGAAAGATGGCCTGTTCTTCCGCCGCGTGGCCAGCCTTCATCCACGTTACAAAACTCCTTCTGTTTCTCTGATGGTGCAGATGGTCTGGACCTGTGTACTGTGTGTTTCGGGAAGCTATGGGCAATTACTCGATTACATCATCTTTGCGGTGCTGGTCTTCTAT
>QIAI01000152.1:8036-10891 GCA_003224995.1 Acidobacteriota bacterium | reverse complement strand
GTTGTCGTCCTGAGCAAAGCGAAGTACCTGCTGGTCCGCTTTGTACGTGTGATACTGAGCGCACGATCCGCATCTTCACCATTCGCACTTGTCCCTTTTTAAGTTGGTCATCCTGAGCGAAGCGAAGGACCTGTTTTCCCTTGCCAAGCAATAAACTCTCACGCACCGCCCGCCAACCATGCCGTCAATTCCTCCAACGACTCCACCCGAGGGTATCCCTTCTCGCGGTACGCCCCGCACACATCAAATAACACCGCCTGCATCCCCGCGCGCGTCGCGCCCTGATAATCGACCGCGTACACATCCCCCACGTACAAACTCTCCGCCGCCCGCGCCCCCACGCTCGCAAGCGCTTTCTCAAAAATCACCGGATGCGGTTTCTCCCGCCCCACAATCCCGGAATCGGTAATGCTTCGGAAGCAATCGGCGAGGCCGCATTTCCCCAGCAATTCCGCAATCTTGCCATCCGCATTTGAAATGACCGCGATCTCATACTGCCGCCCGATCTGCTGCAGAAGCTCTCGCGTCCCGGGTTTCATCTGATTCCAGTTCGATGACATCCGCGTATTCGCGATTAACTCGTTGCGCAACTCTTCATCCTGCAGACCCAGTTTCTCGAACAGGCGGCTGTAAAACATATCCCAGAATCCGTGGTCGGCTTTGCCGGCATGTTCGAGGAGCGCATCGAATTCGTTCTTGACCGTGCACTCCAGCGCCCGCAGATCTTGTTCGGAAGGTACAAACCCGCGCTTATAAAGCGGGGCCAGCATGCGCTCGCGGTTCGCAAAAAGAAGCGTGCTCCCCACATCGAAGAAAACAAATTGTTGAGCCATCCCCAAATTCTAGCCCACCCAGATCCGCTGGAGCGACGGGCGTCCTCGCCCGTCGAACCCTCAAAAGCTCTGTCATCCTGAGCGAAGCGAAGGACCCCGCGTATGTCACCACCGGCCCGTCCACGCATCTCCAGCACAGACCTGCTTCCTCTCAGCCCGCCTTCGTTGCTGAAGCGCATCGCAATCGAGCGATCACAATGGAGCGACTGGTCGAGCCCCGCCGCCTCACGCCCCTCGCAAGACACTTCCACTCCCGTGACCCCGCTTTCAAAAAAATGTAAAATTTCAGTTCTGGCCTCCCGCCGAGGGCAGAATTTTCCCAAGGGCGAACCCGCTTGCACCTGCTGACCACGATCAATGAACTCACCCATTTCCGCTTGCTGGCGGCGATTTTTCCGCCACAACTGGTTTCGCCTTCCGTCTTGGCGCTCGGCGTGGCCATCCTTTTTCAGTCCTCCAAAAAAAGCGATGCCTATAACATCCTTTGGGCACTCGTCTTCGGCTTCGCCACTCTCAACATCCTCAGCTTGGTGGTCAAACGGTTTGAGCCCAATCGCAATCGCATGTCGTTCGGGGAACTGTTGGCGATTGGCACGGTGCTGGTCGCCGTATTCCTCCTGGGCTGGGAAATGCTTTACCTGTTCAAGATCCTTCCCCTGCGCCTGTAACCCCGAGCCTTCTTTTGGAGTATCATTTCGTCTGAGATGGCCAAGCATTCCAGCCCGTTCGAAGTCACTTGCCCCTGTTGTAATGCGGTTCTGAAGATCGATCCCGATACCAGGGCCGTCATTGCTCACACGGCTGCCGTCAAGCCAAAAATGTTCAATGACATGGAAGAAGCGGCGCGCGCTATGAAGGAGCAGGACAATCGGCGCGACTCTATTTTCCGCCAGTCCGTGGAAGCCCAGAGGAATGCCGCCGATCTGTTGGAAAAGAAGTTCCAGGAAGCCGTTCGCAAAGCTAAAGAGACTCCCGATACCGGCAAACCCATCCGCGACTTCGATCTTGACTGAAGTGTCGGGCCAGAACACTCCTTCCGCTTCCACCGCGTAACATCCCATACAATCCTGCTCATGTCTCGCCCGCTACTCCTCGGCCACCGCGGCGCTCGCGCCACTCGGTCGATTCCGGAAAATACCCTCTTCTCCTTCGACCTCGCGATCGAACATGGCTGTGACGGATTTGAATTCGATGTCCGGCAAAGCGCGGATCATCACGCCGTCATCTGCCACGACCCGAGCTTTCAAGGCATTGTGATCGCCGACGCGCAAGCCGCAGAACTCCCCGACCTTCCCACACTCCAGCAGGTTCTCGCCCGCTACCAGTCCAGCGCATTCCTCGACATCGAGATCAAGGTCCCCGGTCTCGAGGACTCCCTGCTTCACGCCTTGCAGACGCAGCCCCCGGCGCGCGGCTTCGTCGTGACCTCTTTCTTGCCGGAAGTTCTCCACACGCTTCGGCAATCCGATCCTGACCTGCCGCTCGGCTTGCTCTGCGAAACCCATGCACAGTTTGTCCCCTGGAGCGCACTCCCCGTCCGATTCGTGCTACCGCACTTCACATTAATGAGTGCCGATCTATTAACGGCGGTGCACGCCAGCGGCAAAAAGCTCGTTACGTGGACCGTGAATCGCCCCGCACAGATGCATCAGTTTATCGAGCTGGGTGTAGACGGCCTCATCTCCGATGACACCGAGGCGCTGGGAAAATTAAAGTGAGGGTGCGCGAGCTTAGCTTGGCTGGGCCAAACAGCGTGAGCCAGGATCAGTTGTAGGGAGGATCAGTCGGCGGCAGTTGCCATGCGCACAGCGCTGCGCGGTTTGCGCAGGAAGGCGGCCCGCTCCATCTCGAGAGACTCCAGGTTTGCGCCCGTGGCTTCTTCATTCCAGCCCATCACGGCGCCGATGCGCAAAGCGGCTTCGCGGCTGCAGGTTTCGGACCAGCAGGCTCCCAGCCCAACCGGCACGCGCCGTAGCAGAACGTCGCCCAGTTTCACCGCGCACTGGTTGCGATAGGCGTCCA
>QIAI01000152.1:2988-8028 GCA_003224995.1 Acidobacteriota bacterium | reverse complement strand
CACGATGCCGCGCGCTTGCTCTTCATGGAGGCCGCCCGCTCCCGCGATCTCCGCCACGTACTCGTCCAGCAGTAACTCGAGTGCGCCCCCGTTTACGGGCTCTGCCGCTTTCGTATCTGACGAGCGGATGCCCATCATGCGCGCGCAGTCCCGCGCCACGCTGGCCGCCGATGAAAGGTTTCCGCCGATCACCGAGATGAGTCTGGCAACATTTTCTTCCTCGTGATGGTGCAGCACCGGCGGGCGATGCGCATCGTCGAGGCTGCCTTTCGAATCGAAGGGCAGCGCGCGGATGCCCGCGAATGCGTGCCGCACATCGTTGGGAGTGATTCGAGCTTTGGGAAAAAGCGCTGCCAGCGAGCGCACAAGGTATTCGATTTCATCCGGCGTGGGAAAAACCTTGCTGGGGTCTGACGTGTCTTCCACGTGCGTGGCCCCGACCAGGATCTGCTCGTTCCAGGGAAGGATGTACAGCGGCCGACCGTCCACGCCTTCGCTATACACAGCCGTCCCGGGGGCGCCGGGAAAATGGGAGAGCACAATGTGCGAGCCGCGTACGCCGCTCACCATGGCCCGGCGGGTCTTCACGCCCGAGCGCTGGCAGGTGCGATCGGCCCATGGGCCCGTGGCGTTGATCACCCAGGTAGCCTCGATTTTTTCTTCGAGGTTTCGCGTCCAGTCGCGCAGCAGGAGTCCGCGCGCCCGCCCGTGCATCACATCGATGGCCATGACCTGAGTGTGATTTCTTGCGACCGCGCCTGCGTCGATCGCTTCCACCAGCCACTCCGCCACCAGTCGCTCGGGAAACTCGCACTGCGCGTCTTCGTAATCGAAAATCGACCAGCGCTGCCCGGCGTCGAGCGCCCGCTCCAGCTTCTTGCGCTCCATCTCAAAGCTCGCCGCTTTCGCCTTGCTGCCCGCCATGCGCCGGTACAGCCACAGCGCCGTGCGTACCGACATGGCGCTGCGCCCGCTCTGTTGATTCAACGCCAGAAGAAAATGCGCCGGGTGCGCCAGATGGGAGCGATCGCGCAGCAGCCGTTCGCGTTCGCGCATGGACTCTCGCGCGAACGCAATCTCGCCACCTTCCAATGCCCTTAGCCCGCTTAGAATGCGGCTGCTACGGCTGGTGGTTCCGGCGGCGAAGTCCTGTTGCTCGACCAGCAGGGTGCGCTTTCCGGCCTGCGCACAAGCGCGCGCGATGGCAACTCCTACGATGCCGCCGCCAATGACGGCGACCTGAAAATGCTGACCCTCTAAGGGGGGACGATGGGCGCTGGGCAACTTCATAGTCTTTCGGGGAGTTCAATGGGCGTACTCCCCCAGATAGATTCTGACTTTCAGCCCATGACTCGGGTAGGTAACCACGGTCCAGCAGCATCGGTGACATATCGACGAAATGTTCCACGTGGAACGTTTTGTAATTGTGCTAGTTTATCAAAATAGCTATAAGCTAATTACGCCTCCTCTCAGCGTTGTTTCTCAAGAAGATAGCCATCCTGTCGCTGACATGCGCCGGTGGACCGGCACTCTGCCTATTCTTCCGCCACGTTTTTTAAGGCGCATTGCTGATGTACCGAGCCCTGATTTAGATTGTTGGCGGATGTCCTCGGGAACCGGAGAGCGCTTCGAGCGTGCAGTTGCGATCATGGCCCGGCTGCGTGCGCCGGGAGGCTGCCCCTGGGATCGCGAGCAGACCTTCGACTCCATCAAGCCCTACACCCTGGAAGAGACGTATGAAGTTCTGGAAGCCATCGACAACCGCGACTGGGAAGAGTTGAGTGGCGAGTTGGGCGACCTCCTGCTGCAGGTCCTGTTCTATTCCGAGATGTCGAAGGAGCAGGGAACCTTCACCCTCGACGATGTGCTCGAGAAGCTCTCGGCGAAGTTGGTGAATCGCCATCCCCACGTTTTCGGCGACGTACAGGCGGAGACGGCTTCGGAAGTAGTGCGCAACTGGGAAGCCATCAAGGCGGAGGAAAAGAAGAAGCGGCTGGCGCAGGGTGGAGGCAAAGCCGCACAAGCGCAGGTCTCGCCGGAGTCCGTGTTGGGCGGAGTTTCCTCGGCCATGCCCGCACTGCTGGAAGCACACAAGTTGAGTTCCCGGGCTGCCCATGTAGGGTTTGACTGGCCCAATATCGAAGGCCTGTTTGAAAAATTGCGCGAAGAGACTGACGAGTTGCGCGAGCAGTTGGCCGATTTCCCCCATCCCGGACCGCGGCCGCTGGCCCGCGGCGTCGCTGGTTCGGGCAAAGTTCCCGTTCCTGACGACCTGCGCTCGCGCATGGAAGATGAAGTGGGCGACTTGTTCTTCGTGCTGGTCAACATCGCCCGTTATCTGGCGCTCGATCCCGAGTCGGCCCTCAAAAAGACCAACCGCAAGTTCAAGCGCCGCTTTCAGTGGGTGGAAGAACAGCTGCGCGCAGCCGGACGCAAGCCGGAGCAGGCAACTCTGGAAGAGCTCGAAGCTCTATGGCAGCAGGCGAAGGAACGGGAAAAATCATCAACGTGAAAAACGACTCCCTCGAGATCCGCAAGTGCCACGAACTGGAAGATCTCCGCAGAGCAGTTGCCCTGCAGCAGGAAGTTTGGAATTTCAGCGATGCGGAACTGGTCCCACTCCGGCTGTTCGTGGTGGCGGAGAAAGTTGGCGGGCAGGTACTCGGCGCCTTCGACGGCGACGACATGGTGGGCTTCGCGCTGGCAGTGCCGGCCGTGCGCGGCGGGCATCCCTACCTGCACTCGCATATGCTGGCGGTGCGCAAGCAGTATCGCAACAGCGGCCTGGGCCGGCGCATCAAGCTTTACCAGCGCGCGGAGGCACTCACCCGCGGATTTGAGCTTATCGAATGGACCTTCGATCCGCTGGAGATCAAGAACGCCTATCTCAATATCGAGAAGCTGGGCGCCATCGCGCGCCGCTATACGATCAACCAGTACGGAATCACGACCTCGCCCTTGCAGGGCGGCCTGCCCACCGACCGCCTCATCGCCGAATGGTGGCTAAAGTCGAAACGGGTCGAGAGCCTGCTGAGCAATGGCTCGTTCCCGTCGCCGGAAATCGTTTCTCGAATTTCGGTGCCCGCTCCGATTTACGAATGGAAAGCTTCGGCCGGCTTGCGCGATCGAGCGAAGGATGTACAGGACGGAAATCGCGAGCAATTCTTGAAAGAGTTCGACCGTGGTTTGGCGGTGCTGGGCTACGAGCGCGATGACGAAGGCAATGGAAAATTCCTGCTTGGGCATTGGGATGAGGCCTGGTCGTATGCCACGCTGCAACCCTGATCGGCATTTCCTATGAAGATTGAAGCCATCACGTTACGTGAAGTGCACATGCCGCTCGTCCATTTTTTTGAGACGAGCTTCGGGCGGACTTATAGCCGCCGCATCCTGCTGGTTACGGTGGAAGGCGAGGGACTACGCGGCTGGGGCGAATGTGTCGCGGGGGAAGATCCGTTTTATAGCAGCGAGTGGATCGAGAGTGCTTGGCCGACGATGAGCAAGTATCTGGCGCCCGCCCTGATCGGCAAAAGCGTGAGCCAGGGCAGGGAAGTGCCGGCGCTGCTGCATCGAGTGCGCGGGCACCGTATGGCCAAAGCCGCGCTGGAAAACGCAGTGTGGGACGCGGAAGCGCGGGCGAAGAACCAGCCCTTGTGGAAGCTGCTGGGCGGCACGCGCCGCGAAATCCCATGCGGAGTTTCGATCGGCATCCAGGATTCGCACGAGCAGTTAATGGAAAAAATTGCGACCGAGTTGGCAGCCGGGTACCGGCGCATCAAGCTGAAGGTGAAACCGGGCTGGGATATCGCAGTATTGGAAAAGGTGCGGGCGCGCTGGTCCGACATCACGCTGAGCGTGGACGCGAATGCGGCATACATCCTGGATGAAACCGAGCACCTCCGCAAGTTCGACCAGTTCAACCTGCTGATGATCGAACAGCCGCTATGGAATGACGAGATTAATTATCACGCCCGGCTGCAGAAGCAGTTGCGTACCGCGATTTGCCTGGACGAATCGATCGAGAGCGCCCGTGGCGCAGCCTTCGCCGCAGAGGCGGGAGCGTGCCGGATCGTCAACATCAAAGTTGGGCGAGTGGGCGGTTTCAGCGAGGCGAAGAAAGTGCACGATGTATGCCAGGCAAACCGCATCCCGGTGTGGTGCGGCGGCATGCTGGAAACCGGCGTAGGACGCGCGCATAACATCGCGCTTTCGACGCTGGAGAACTTCAGCTTGCCGGGGGACGTCTCGGCCTCGAAGCGGTACTGGAAGGAAGACATCATCGAGCCGGAAGTGGAGGTGTCGCGCGACGGGTTGATTGCGATTCGCGACGAGGCGGGTACCGGCTACCGTTCGGACTGGAGATGGCGAATCATCGCCAGTCGGCCGCTGAACGGAAATCCTGGGCAGGCTGTGAATCAAGACTCTTACCCGCGTTCGAACATCTTAAACCGCAGAGTACGCGGAGAACGGCCGCAGAGTACGCGGAGAAGGCCGCAGAGTTCGCGAAGAACGGCCGCAGAGTAAGCGGAGGCTTGTGACCACGTGCCGGATCCAGACGCAAGCCGTCTCACGCGAGGCCGCTCTGGCGAGCGAGCTTTAGAGCTTCGATGGCCGCGCCGCGGGCTCCGGCGGTGTCGCCGTTGGGCATCACGTAGATGGGTATTGTGGCCTGCTCTTCGCGTTGGCTCGGCATGGCGGCACGAACTTCCTCCAGGAACCAACGCTGAAATTCAGGACTGGTCTCGAGCGCGCCTCCTCCGACAATGAAGGCATCCGGGTCGAAGGTGTTCACCATCTCGTCGAAGAACAGCCCGAGGGCATGGGCCTGCACCCGAAAGACTTCCTTGGACATAGGATCGCCTTTGTCGGCCAGGCCGCGCACCAGCTTGGCCGCCTGATGCCGGTCACCCTTGCCCAGTTCGTGTGCCGGGTACTTTGGCAGGAGATAGGGCAATATATTTTTCTCGATTGCGGTCAGCGAGCACAGCGATTCCAGATCGCCGATGCGTCCGCAATTGCATTGTGGATCGATCCCATGGG
>QIAI01000152.1:0-2848 GCA_003224995.1 Acidobacteriota bacterium | reverse complement strand
ATGTCCCCAGAGGGCGGCCGCGTTCGCATCGTTCAGGTAAGTGACCGGTTTGCCGAGACGGTGAGCCAGGCCTTCGCGAATATCGAAACCAGCCCAGTTGGGATGGACGAAATTGGTGGAACCGCGCGCGCTTAGGCGTCCCGCAGCGCTAGCCGGACCGGGAGTGTCGAGGCCAACCGCGACCACATCGTCGAGCAACACCCCGGCCTTTTCAGTCGCCAGCCTGAGGCCATCGGCGATCTGCTGCAGGCACACTTCCGGGCCTTCCCGGGCGCGGGCAGGGTGCTCAAACAAGTGTTCAATCAGGAATTTTTCTTGCTCATTGAGCAAGGTGTAATTGATGGCGGTTCCGCCGAGATCGACTCCGGCTACGACAGGCACGATTTGCTCCTTCAGGCTGCATGCAAGCTGCGCCACAGACTAGCAGAAACCAGCAGGGCGAGGGTTACTGGGCGAATAGGATTGTGTGCCTACTTGCGGGTGGTTTCAGTGCGGCGGTTTTCCGCGAGCAGTGCTTCCTGCTTTTTCAACAGGTCAATGGCCTGGGCGAAGCTGAGTCCGACGGGCACGGAGCGGAATTCGCTGAAGACTTCCGTGGACTTCATATCCAGACGCTTGAACAGGAGGATCTTGCCGGTGAAGGTAATACTCATGCGGGCGATGTCCCAGCTGCCGTCCCCGACATCGGCCTGCTCCACCAGAAAATGGCCGCCCTTGTCGAGATGGCCCAGAATACCCCAGCCAAAACCGACATCCTTAAGCAAGGTTCCATCGATACGGGCGATGCGGTGCTGCTTCGGGTCGATCAGCATGTGTCCCTGCATGCCTTGGAGGATCTGTTCTACGTGCGTGGGGGGATCGTATTTGGGATTGGGGCGGAACTTGAGCCGCACCAGGCTGGTGCCTTCCTTGCCGAGACCCGGCTTGGAGGGTTCCATCCCGTCGTACTCGTAAAAGAAAGCGTCGGGCATAGCCCGGACAATGCGATTGATGCGATCGGCATCGTCTTTCTCGCGCTGCCGCTTACGGGCCAGTTCGGCGGGATCTTTCAGAAGTTGATTGAGGCGGGCCTCCTCGGCCTGCCGTTGTTGCGGACTCAGCGGCTTGTCATCGAAAGCGATTGCCATGCCGGCCATGGCAAATTCAGTCTCACAGTACAACTTCGTCTGCGAGCCCCGGGCACTCTCTTTGCGCGCTTCGAACATGTGGCGCACGCTGGGCTTCTGAGACGCAGTGATCTCATTATTGACGGTCATGCGAACCAGTTCGGTGGGCTGGATGGCGGGGATCTCTGCGGCCTGGGTGTAGAGACTTACGATTGCCGCCGCGGTGATCCGAACTGCCCAACTCAACGCTCTCGATGGCAGCATCCCCCAAGCCCTCTCTCTAAGCATAGTGTACCGTTAGACGGGCCCAAGGGAAGGGCCGGTTGTACATCTCGCTGAAGACGATTCCCGAAATTATTGGTAGCACTTTCGTGCGGTGCACCGGTTGCGTAAGTCGTTGCAGAATGGGTGCATCAAGAGTGGGCTGCAAAAATTTACGACGAATAGTTTAGTATCATGGTTTCCCACCGAGATTTCTTTCTGGAGAACTGGCGGCCAGGAAGCACCAGACCACGGTTGGAACAGCAGGGGCCGCATCCGCGACTCGAGTTTCTGCGAGCCACCGGCAATCAGCCCAAGGAGAGCGCTCATGGATGTACCCAAGACTGGGGAGTTTGCACACATTGGGAAATCGGTCGTTATTAAAGGAGAGCTTTCCGGGAGCGAGGATCTCTATCTCGACGGCCAGGTGGAAGGCAGCATCCTATTGAAGGGCAACAATCTCACCGTGGGCCCGAATGGTCAGGTCAAAGCCAATGTCGATGCCAAGGGCGTGATCATCCAGGGGAAGCTCGAGGGCAACCTGCACGTCAGCGAGCGCGTGGAACTGCGGAAGTCGGCGATCGTGATGGGTGACATCGCGACCCAGAAGATTGCGATTGAAGAGGGTGCGTATCTCAAGGGCAAGGTCGACGTCGGCAAGGATGGCGGGAAGTAGTTCTCCATCTCCAGCGTTCAGCCGTCCGGCTTCACCCTGAACCTGGAGAAGACGGATGAGCACGAACAGGAGTTAGCCCATGGCGGCGGAGGCGAATGCCCTCGTGACCACGGTCACTAAGCTTCTCGTCCGGGTTCAGGCATAATCAGGGTGTCGCGGTAACCACACAGCTTCATGAAACTGTTTCGCGGACCATCGTCCGGATCAGACAAGAGTTCGTCCCCGGCACCATGTAATCCTAAACTCTCTCGCCGCTCCAGCGGGTTGGGCGAGGTGGCGCGGTATTGGTCCTCGCAAGAGGGCTTGTGCATCCTTGACTTGGGAGCCACCTCTCCAGCGAATATCCGCTATTTCACCGAGCGCTCCCACAAAATGTACAGCGAGGACCTGCTCACCGCCTCGACCGACCCGGCGCTGGCAACGCAGGACGAGCAGGGCAACCTGGTGCTCGACAGCCGGCAGTTTCTGGAAGACAACCTGGTGTACCCGGCCGCGCAGTTCGACGTCGTCCTGTGCTGGAACCTGCCAGACTATCTGGACGAAAGCCTGGTCAAGCCGGTGGTGGGACGGCTATGGTCCGTGCTGAAGCCGGGCGGAATGTTGCTGGCCTTCTTCCACACCCGCGATGCGGGCCCCGACGCTCCCTGCTACCGCTACCACATCATGGGGCCCGACGTTCTCGACATGCAACCCATCATTCCCCAGCGCGAAGTGCGCCGCGGCCCCACCGGAGCCATCCACCGCGCCGTCGCGCCGGGCTTTCGACTGCAGCGAGTATTTAATAACCGGCATATCGAGAACCTGT
>QIAI01000151.1:3643-8652 GCA_003224995.1 Acidobacteriota bacterium | reverse complement strand
GAATCCGTCTGCGAACCGCAGCCTCATTGCGTTCACAGCGTGGTCGAGCTTTGCTCATGCCGCGGTCATGGGCACACAGGCGTTTCGGCATCTGATCGAACGCGGGGAGCTGATCGGAGTGGCGGTGCTGATTGTCGTGGGGCTGACTTTGCTCGGGCTGACTCCCAAGCGGCAAGCCGCCGAACGACTGTCGGCGGCTAGAGCATAAACGTCGTAAGTCGATGGAGCAGAAACTTGACGGTTCGACAGGCGAGGACGCCTGTCGCTCCACGGGAAACTAATTATCCGACGATGGCCGGAGCCAGCTCTTCCACCCCTGCCTCCCGCAAAAACCGGGCGGCCTCCTCGGGCGGCGTCGGATTGATATAGAAACCCGTGCCCCACTCGAATCCCGCCGTCTTGGTCAGTTTCGGCATGAACTCAATGTGCCAGTGATAGTGGTCATTGGTGGAGTCCTGCACCGGCGAACTGTGAATCACCAGGTTGTAAGGCGGGTTATCCAGCACCCGGTCGGCCTTGAGCAACAGCGTCTTGAGCGCCTTCGCCAGATTCTGAAACATGTGCGAAGACGAGTTCTCAAAGGCCGATTCGTGTTGCTTGGGAAGAATCCAGGTTTCAAACGGGAAGCGTGGGGCATAGGGGGCGAGAGTAATAAAATCGTCGTTCTCCGCCACCACCCGCGTCCCGCCCTCCGTCTCCTGCCGGATCAAGTCGCAGAACACGCAACGTTCTTTGTAAATGTAATACTGCTTGGCGCCTTCAATCTCCTCCAGCACGTAGATGGGGAGAATGGGGAGAGCGATCAACTGGCAGTGTCCGTGCTCCAGGGACGCTCCGGCGGGCTCGCCATGATTTTTAAAAATTAGAATGTATTTGAAGCGCCGGTCCTTCTTCAGGTCCAAGATGCGATCGCGAAAGGTCCAAAGCATGTCTTCGATGCGCTTGGGAGGCATGGTCGCGAGGGTGGCTGCGTGATCGGGCGTCTCGATAATGACCTCGTGAGCGCCGATGCCGTTCATCTTGTCGAACATGCCGTCGGCCTGGCGATTTAAGTTGCCCTCGATGCCCAGGGCCGGAAACTTGTTCGGCACCACGCGCACGGTCCATCCCGGCGTGTCACGCAGCGGCGGCGGTCCCCCGTTCAGGTTGGGGCGATAGGCCTGAATTTCGGGAGGAGTCTTGCTCTCGTTCCCCGGGCAGAACGGACAGAAACCGCCCTTAATTCGCACACCCTCGCGCACAAAATCAGTGGGACGCTTGGCGCGATCCGTGGAAATGATTACCCAGCGACCCACAATCGGATCTTTCCTAAGTTCGGGCAATTACTAAATCCTTTCATTAATGAAACGGTGGAATCGTTTATTTTACGATAACGCGAAGGCATTTTTGAACAATTCGATGCGCGCCGGGTCGCGCGGATGCTCAAAGTAAACGCTAACTATATCGAAACGCCAGGACAACTCTCCGGGTAAGCGACGCAGATAATCGCGAGCCATGCCCGCCAACTCTCGCCGTTTTTCGCGATCGACCGCTGCTTCGGCCGGCTTTATCTCGAGCGAAGTTCGCGTCTTAACCTCGATAAAGCACAAAACATCACCATCCCAGCCGATCAGGTCGATCTCGCCGCGACGGCGCGGCGAGCGATAATTGCGGGCTACCATCACGTACCCGAGCCGGCGAAGATAAAAATAGGCCTCCTCCTCCCCGTGACGGCCAACCTGCTGGTGCGCAGGCAAGCGCGCAGCCGCTCGGCTACCCCCCAGGCAATCGAGCAGACGGATGGCATTCCTGGTGAAGCTTGCGAGCAAGGCGGCAACTCCTTCGCGTCCGCTGAAGGAATGGTAGTTCCGTCCGAGAAACGGGGAAGTGACCGCTGGCACAAGCTGACGTTCGGGCCGATAGAGAAAAGCAGCGAACCGCGAAGGCTGGGAAGGTTGCGGGAAGATCGCGAAGAAGCCTCCTCTTCTCTGACAACCCGAAGCCGCTGCCGAATTGCTCGGGTTTACCAGCTATCGCCATGCAGCAGTTCTCGATAGATGGCATCCATCATGGTTCCACCGGCTCCCGGACCGGGTCGCCCACTCGTATCACGCCGCGGGTAAGAATCTGCGCACGCAGACCGCCTCGGTGCCGGAGCGCCTTGATCACAGGAAGTCCGACGAGCGCCTGCAGGTGAGCGCATGGCTCGCACAAGCGAATGCCTCGAACTCTGACCTCGCCGATCATGAACTCCCGTCCAACCAGATGGTTGAGAGGCACATTCCGCGTGACCAGGTTGCGCCGTGCCTCGCCCAGAGCGAGCTTGACCTGATCTTCCCGCTCCGCAGCTTCCATGGCTTCGGCTTCGATGAGGGTCAACTCGAAATCCGGTTCCGGCTTGAAGAAGGTGCCTTGCTTTAGAAAATAGCGATCCCCCACAAGTCCGGCTCCGGGAACTGCTTCCGCCTGTTTCACGGAGGTGATGGCAGCTTTGGCTTGCGGGGCGATGTGAATGGAGTCAACCGTGCCGCTCCACATAGAGATCTCCTCAACTTGTACCGGGCGAAAGCCAGTTTGCGCTCACCGTTCGCCCTTCCAGTGAAATCACTCTATTTCGAAGAAAATCCTAAACCGCAGAGAGCGCTGAGAAAGTCCGCAGAGATCGCGGAGCAGAGACATTAGATCAAGCACTCAGGAGGACATTGGAAGACAAAGAAGTCTTTCCTTCTTCAACCGCTTCGTCCTGGCACAGGGCATCGCAGAAAAAAGCTCTTAACCGCGAAGGCCGCGAAGGTTGCGCGCGAAGCACGCGAAGAAGCTCCCCTCTTTGCGTGCGCCGCGCGTCCGCTGCGTCCTCGGCGGTTTAAGATTTTCGTGCAATCTAATTCTTGCTGACGATTTCGATCGCTTCTTCCAAAACGTCGATGGCAGCATCCGCTTCCTCTTGATTCACGATCAGAGGGGGCGAAATGCGCACCGTGCTTGGACCGCAGCCAAGAAACAGAATGCCGCGCTCGAACGCCAATTCGACAATCCGGTCGCGCAAGTCCGCGGCGTATTCCTTGGTCTGCTGGTCCTTCACGATTTCTACCCCGATCATGAGCCCGCGGCCGCGTACATCGCCAACAATGCGGTGCTTGCTCGGCCAATCGGCCATGCGCTTCATCATGTGAGCGCCAACCGCGGTCGAATTCGCCAGCAGACCTTCCTTCTCGATCACATCCAGGGTCGCCAGAGCTGCCGCAATGCAGACCGGGTTCCCACCGAAGGTGGAAGCATGCGAGCCCGGGACCCAATCCATGATCTCCGCACGGGTCATCGTGATGCCCAGAGGCATACCGGACGCAATCCCCTTCGCCATGCAGACCATATCGGGCTGCACGCCGGTGTGCTCCATCGCCCACCACTTGCCGGTGCGACCCGCGCCGCTCTGGACTTCATCCACCACCAACAAGATTCCATGCTTATCGCAAATCCGCCGCAGTTCCTGCATGAAAGGCGTGGGCGCGACCACGTAACCGCCCTCTCCCTGCACCGGTTCCACGAAGATCGCGGCCACTTCTTCAGGCGCGAGAATGGTCTTGAAGAGTTTTTCTTCGATGAAGCGCGCGCAACCCAGGGCAAAAGCCTCGGCATCCTGCGGCCCACCCGAGCAATCGCGGTAGACGTCGGGATAACGGATGTGCGTCACACCCGGTACCAGAGGCGCAAAACGGCGTTTCTGCTGTGGCTTTGAAGCGGTCAGCGAAAGCGCGCCCATGGTGCGGCCGTGGAATGCGCCAAAGAATGCGATGATGTTCTGCCGCTTGGTGTGGTAGCGCGCCAGTTTCAGGGCAGCCTCAATGGCTTCCGCCCCGGAGTTGCCGTAGTAGATCTTGTGCGGGCCCGGCATAGGTGCAATCTTGGATAGCCGCTCGGCCAACTGCACCATGTTCTCGTAATAAAAATCAGTGCCCGACATGTGAATCAGCTCGCCGGCCTGTTTCTGAATCGCGGCGACGACTTCGGGATGGCAGTGGCCGGTTGAAGTCACGGCGATGCCGGCGGAGAAGTCGAAAAATTCATTGCCATCCACATCGGTAACCACCACGCCGCGTCCACTTTTGGCCACGAGCGGGTAGGAACGGGTATAGGACGGCGAAATGTATTTCTCGTCGCCCGCCAGAACACGCTTGGCATTGGGCCCGGGCAGGGCGGTCTTGATTTTGGGACCGATGGTGATCGTTTTGGTTGACATGGAATCCTCCTAGAAGCAGTCGTTGGCTGGTGTTCGTTGGTCGTTGTCTTTTAGCTTCGGGGCAAGTTCGCTTCCAGTCCGCAACTGAGCGGACTACGGCCCGAAGAAAGCTTCCACAGGGAGGATTGAAACTAGTCGCTTCCGAAAAGGTTCGGACGAACCTGCGAGGGCAGCACTGCCAGATGACGCCGGGGCAGGATCATGTAAAGATTAGACTTCTTTGCCAGTATAGCTCGAAAGAATGAACTGGAATACCCCCAAATGCTCGTCCTTTGGGCCGGTTTCCCGGTCAGCGGGGAAGACAGCCCATGGCAATTCTTACCTTGTCTGCAATTTCGCAGATCTTTGTGTGGGTCAGTTGTCGTAGTAACCCGCGATGCGCAAGCAGCGATTCTTTACGGATCACGGTCACATTTTCCGCTTGCGCCACGCATGGCTCCGGGAGTCCAGTCTCGCCTGGTTGCAGCAGGGTATGCGTGGGAGAATCTTTATGAATGCTGGTGGAGAGCGGAACTACTAAAACGGTGGAGGCACGTTCATGCCGGTTTCTGGCATCGCTGGATACAACGAGGATCGGCCGCCGGCCCTTCTCCGGCGGGTCGGTGGGAATCTGCACCCACCAGATCTCGCCGCGCTGTGCAACCCGTTCTCGCATTTTCTTCTACTCGACAGGAAATTGCGTTTCCGAGAACTCACCCCATTCCACTTCGGCATTGCGTTCGCCATCACTGAGCGAACTGTAATACTTCGCGATTCGATCCTCCTGCCGACGCCGCTCCTGTTGCAGCTGGCT
>QIAI01000151.1:0-3584 GCA_003224995.1 Acidobacteriota bacterium | reverse complement strand
GAATGTTCGTATTACATGATATCATACCCAGCGTCATACATAGTGTATCGATGATTCCGGCATGGGGCACTGGGAAGATCGCCCAACGTCAACTTCTTAAAGCGCAGTCACCGTCCGCCGACACCGACGCTTCGCGAAAAACTCCTGCGAAGTAATCTTCAGAACCCGAAAGCCGGTGTCCGGAATCTTAACTGGTATCTTCGAACTGCTCCACACCCTATGACAGACTCGCGCCGGCAACGGTGGATGGTGATCCTCGCTTTCGGCTTGGTCTATCTCTTCTGGGGATCGACTTATCTTGGGATCGCGATTGCCGTCGAGCACGTTCCTCCAGCCCTGATGTGTGCCACCCGTTTCCTGATTGCGGGCACGTTGATGCTGGCTTACTGCGCCGTCCGTGGGCGGCGGATTGCTTACAGCCCGCGCCAGCTGGGGCACATGGCAGTAGTGGGCACGCTGTTGTTGATGGGCGGAAACCTGACGCTTTCGTTTGCCGAACAGGTGGTGCCCTCCGGATTGGCGGCGTTACTCATTGCAGTGACCCCTCTGTGGTTTCTGGTGCTCGACACCTGGTTGCTCGGTCATCACCACATCTCCAGTCGAGGCCTGATGGGACTCTCCTTGGGAATCCTCGGGATGGTGGTGCTTTTGTGGCCGAAGCTGACCGCCAGTGGATCTCTTGGGCACCGCGAGTTGTGGTTCTCGCTAAGTCTTCTTGCGGGATCGTTTAGCTGGGCCCTCGGCTCGGTGCTGTCGAAGAAGTCTTTGCAATTCTGGCCGGCGATTTCTCGCGTGTGGTGTGGACGGCGCGCGGGGTCGGCGCGGTCCTGTACCTCGTGGTGGGTGGGTCGTGGATCGGCTACACCTCCTACATCTGGCTCTTACGCCACGCTCCCAGTTCCAAAGTGTCGACTTACGCTTACGTGAATCCCGTGGTGGCCGTATTTCTCGGCTGGCTGGTGTTGCACGAGCCTATCGACCGCTACATTCTGCTGGGGAGCGCGATCGTGATCGCTTCAGTCATCCTGGTGACCAGCGCCAAGGTGGAAAACCAAACCATCGCCGAGGAACTACCCGCAGTCGAAGCCGCGGGCGACTAGCATCGGATGGAGCGACGGGCGTCCTCGCCCGTCGAGCCGGCCCATATTCGAATCACTCCAATTTTTCCTGCCGCCCGAGGCACGGAGCTTTTCCCCACGATTGGTACACTACTCCAACCACCGGAGTCTTCATGGCCAACTGCGAGCGCTGCGGACGGGAACTGCCTTCCTTCTCCTTTGGGGAGGCAAGCAGGCTATGCGCCGATTGCAGGCGCGCCCTCAGCAGCGCGAACTCGTCCGCTCCCGCCGCCACCGCAATCCCTGCTGCACCGCAAGTGGCTATGCGGCGCGTGCCCTACCGCCCGCCATTCACGCTCGTTCTAATCGGCATCAACGTTTTGGTGTTTGCCGCCGTGGTAGCCAAGGGTGTTCCAATCGAACGACCCACCAGTGCACAGTTGCTGCAGTGGGGCGCTAACTTCGGTCCACTCTCGCTCGGCGGCCAGCCCTGGCGCATCCTAACTTCCAACTATCTGCATATCGGAATCATTCACCTGCTGGTAAATATGTGGAGTTTATGGCAGGTGGGACGTCTAGCCGAACGCATTTTCGGCGGTTGGACTTACCTGGTGCTTTATACCGCGACCGGGCTGGCAGGTAGCTTGGCAAGCCTGTTCCGCAATCCCCTCGGAGTGAGCGCGGGCGCATCTGGAGCGATCTTCGGAATCGTGGGAGCGCTGATCGGCGCCCTCTACCTGGGGAAACTCCCCATTCCGAAGCCCGCTCAGCAAGGGCTGCTCAAAAACCTGGTTATCGTTGTCATCATCAACCTGGGCTACGGTGCCAGCGTCAGCGGTATCGACAACTCCGCCCACATTGGTGGCCTGGTGATGGGGCTGGCTCTCGGTTCTATTCTCGCTCCTCAGTTGATGGAACCGGTCGAACAACGGCGTGCGCACGAACGCCTTCTCTTCATCGGAGCCGCGGTTGTGCTCCTGGGATTTGGCGGCTACGTCAAGAAGATCAATGGATACGTAGTCAGCCTGGGTGCCGCCGGACAGGCCTTGAGCCAGCATCAACTGGACCAAGCAATCTCCATCCTGGAAAATACAGTAGGCCGCAATCCACGTAACAAAACTGCGCTCGGACTGCTGGGCAATGCCTACCTGCAGAAAAAGGACTATGCGCACGCGGAAAGCACCTTGAAGCGTGTCCTGCAACTGGACCCTAAGGACATTTCTGCAAAATACAATCTGGGATTGACCTATGCCGCCACTGAGCGTTTTGAAGAGGCGCGTCAGATTTTCTCAGACCTGGTGCAAAAAGATCCCCAGGACGATGACGCCTGGATGCTGCTGGGAGCTGCGCTCGATGGCTTGGGACGCGAAGCGGAGGCGATCCAGGCCTTGCAGAAAGCGGTGGCCCTCAATCCCAAGAATGCAGAAGCCTATCGAGAACTGGGTTTGGCCCAGATGAAGGCTCACCAGGCCAACGCCGCGCTCAACTCGCTGCAGCAATCCGCCCGCCTCGATCCCAACAATCCCGAAACCCAGAAGGATCTAGGCGATCTCTACACTGAATTAGGAGACAGGTCGCAGGCCGCCGTTGCCTATCAGAACGCGGAAAAGCTCAAGAAACCATAGTCAGGCGTCAGGTCTCGGGTGTCAGGTTTCAGGTCTAGAGTTTCGGGTTTTCGGTCTCGATTTCGGGGTCGGGTCCAGGCGTCAAGCAGTTCTTGGCCACGGCATTCGAACAAAACCTGAGACCTGACACCTGACACCTAATACCTGCTATTGCCCGCCGCTTTCCTCCTCATCATCCACGTCACTCACCACATCCACCGCGTGGCCGTGCACGGCGTACGTGATTTTTTCGTTCTGCTCGGGCACGAACGTCACGCGGGTGGGTTGACGCTCCCAGGTGGGCGCGGGACATTCGGAGTCCGGCGAGTCTTCGGCGAACGGTTCTCCGATAGGCTTCTTCAGAATGGGCTTGCGCCGTCCCAGTTGCGCCACCCAGTACGCCACGTAGTCCCGATACCAGCTGGCGGTCGAGTAAAAAGGATCGAACTCCGGCAAGTTGATTTGCGTGATTCGTCCGGTGAGACGATCCACCAGCAGCCAGCCACCGCGTTCCCAAACCCAGCGCGGTTGAGCGGTTGCTTCTGCAGGCAGCGCATCGTTGAGCCGAAACATCCGCCGCACCACAAAAAGCCGATCCGTGATTTCATGCGGCGCCCCGGTGGTGTACTCCTTCAGGCGCGTGTCGACGAACAGCGGGCGAATTCGCACGTCGAGCGGTTTTTCCGGTCCCGCATACCATTTCACAGCGGTCCACTTACCGAATGCGATGACGTGAGGTTTCGGAGCCGCGAATGCAGTGCTCGCGCAAAAAATTGAGACAACTAACATCGCAATGTGAAATTTCCTGCGCATCCATTTGAGCTAAACACTGCCGGGGAGGCGAGGCAAGTTCAACGGTTACACCTTCTCGGCCCAATTTCCCAAGGAGGGAATCTCCATTGCAACAGGGAATCGATATTCT
>QIAI01000150.1 GCA_003224995.1 Acidobacteriota bacterium | reverse complement strand
TTGCCATTCCATGCAGAATCGATTTTGTTCATGAAGTTAATCGTTTCCCTCTGTGTCCCCTTTGACATATACTCACTCGTCCGCAGCCCAGACTGCTCGGATTGCTGACTTGAGAGTCCGGAATGAACCGTAGATCCTTTCTCCGAAGCTTGCCCCTGCTGTATTCCGCATCGCAATTCGCTGGCAGGACTCTTGCGTTCGCCCAAAGCCCGTCCCAACAAACCTCAGCCGCGGACTCCGGCCCGACTGCCGCTCGCATCCCCCGCTGGCGTGGTTTTAATCTCCAGGGCAAATTTTCCATGCCGCAAGAACCCTATGATGGCCCCGCCTACCAAAAATTCGATTTCGCCACCATGCGGGAGTGGGGCTTTGACTTCGCCCGCCTGCCCTTGTCCTACTGGGCATGGGGAAGCCGCGACGATTGGTCCGTGATTCGCGAAGAGCCCCTCAAGAAAATCGACCAGGCGATCGATTTAGGCAAGCAGCATGAAATCCATATCAACCTCAATTTCCATCGCATTCCCGGATATTGCATCAACCAGCGTGAGTTGGAGCCCGCTGACCTGTTCACCGGTACCAAGGCAGAGCGCGATAAGGCCATGGCTGCGTCCGTGTATCACTGGAAGGCGTTTGCCCGCCGTTACAAAGGTATTCCCAACCGGCAACTCAGCTTCGATCTGATCAATGAACCGCCGAAGATGCGCTCTTACGAAGGAGCTCTCGAAGAGCGCTACGTCGAAATCGTTAAGACGTTGGTGACCGCGATTCGCGAAGAAGACCCCGAGCGACTCATTTTCGCCGATGGCATCAACATCGGGCAGGCCCCAGTGCTGGGAATCGCCGATCTCGGTCTGGTGCAAAGCACCCGCGGCTATCAACCGAAAGCGGTGAGCCATTACACGGCTACCTGGGTTCCTCGCGATGAATTCGAAACCATGGCGCCGCCGACCTGGCCCCTCAAAGATGACCAAGCCCAAGTCTGGGATCGTGCCCGGCTGAAGCGTGAATACATCGATCGCTACCAGCCCTTAACCGCCCGCGGAGTCCAAATTCACGTCGGCGAATGGGGTTGCTTCAACAAGACTCCCCACGATGTCGCGCTAGCCTGGATGGAGGATTGCCTCTCGCTATGGCACGAAGCCGGCTGGGGATTCGCGCTTTGGAACCTGCGCGGCGCGTTCGGCGTCCTCGACAGTGAACGCGCCGACGTCCAGTACGAAGACTTTAGAGGCCACAAGCTTGACCGCAAGATGGTGGACTTGCTGAGAAGGTATTGAGCCAGTCCGCACCTGTGCGAGTGGTCCTGAAAGCGCGCCTTTGGCGAGAACAAGTTCGCGACTTCGGGCAATGACTTTCCCGTGAGTATGAAGGCCATCCCGAAAGCGAAATAAACAGAGACGCCGGTCCTGGACATCCAGCAGTTTGGGGTGCAGCAATATTTTCTTCATCATGCGTTTCCCGACATTGTCAGCGACGAATACATGCTGAACGCTCTCAACTTTGTTTTAGGCGTACATCCCGGAGAGAACACCGCCTCTTTCGCATCCGGCGTCGGAGCCCGTTCCATGACCGTCGCCTATGGATTCAACCGTGCCGATTGGTCCTATATTCCAGGCGGCGTTGCGTCGGGAACTGCCCTTATCCGTCCCGATTTTCCGGAGCTGAAAGATTTTCCCTATCTCTGGCAGCAGGGCGAGTACGTGCTTGGCGGAGGATCCTCGAATTACATGTTCCTCGTACTCGCGGCCGACCAGGTTTTGAATACGAAATGATTTGGGACAATTCCACAACTCGCAATAACGATCGGAAGCGCCATTTCGAACGGCAAATATGAAGATTTCTACGCGGGTTAGACATTGTGAGCAGCAAACTTGCGAGCAGCATGAAAGTTCTTACGCGGATTGCGACAGTACGGGCAGATATGAAAGCTGGTCAGTGGTCACCGAAACATCTCTCACTCCTTGTCATCCTGAGCGGAGGCGCGGCGACAGCCGCGCCGGAGTCGAAGGACCCCATCGTCTTCGGCGGTGAAGACGAACCTCTGAGATATTTTCATGATGAATACTAATGTGGTGCTTGATGATGGGATGAGAGATCGCAAAAGATTTTCGCGTTCGTGGTGAAAAAGGTTGTCGACGACAGAGGTACTGCGGAGGTCTGCGGGGTCCTTCGACTCCATTCGGCTGCCGCCTCACTCCGCTCAGGATGACAGGTTAATGCAGAATGGCAAGATTAAGAACTGCTGGAATGTGCGAAGAAGTCATTTTTACTAAGCGTTTTTCTATGCGCGTTGGGAGCAAGATGATACCCCACAAGGTCCTCGGGGCTGTACTTACTCTTTCGCTATTGGCGGTCGGATCGTTCCCGCTGGCGCGAAGGATCGCTCAGGAAAATGCAACACCTGCCTCGATCCGGCCAAAAACAACCGCTTATCTTCCTCCGACAAGGAACACTTACCAGAAGCTTGCCGCTGAGGTGGAAGCGACTTTGCGACGTGACGTGCTCGACGTCTGGTTCCCCCGAGCCGTGGACAACGAGAATGGTGGCTTCCATCCCGATTTCACGCGTGACTGGGCTCCCGGTGCGAACAGCGGCGGCAAATTTTCCGTCTTTCAGGGACGCATGACGTGGATCTCCGCCCAGGTGGCAATGCGCCGCCCAGACCTGAAAGACAAATTCCTGCCCTTTGCTCAACACGGCCTCCGATACCTCAATGACACGCTATGGGATAAACAGTACGGCGGCTTTTATTGGGGTCTTGATGATCACGGAAATGTTTCTCCTTATTACACCGACGGAAAGCATCTGTACGGGATCAGTTTCGGGCTGTACGGCGCAGCCGCGGCGTATCAGGCGACCACGGACCCCAAGGCGCTTGAACTCGCGCAAAAAGCGTTCCGCTGGATCGATGAGCATGGCCACGATGCGAAGAATGGCGGCTACTTCGAGTGGCTCACGCGTGAAGGCAAGCCTGTCGAAGGTGATCCCAATGCGGTCGTTCTGCAGCCCATTCCGGTCGCCGAGTTCCCCATCGGCTACAAATCCATGAACACGCATATCCACCTGCTCGAGTCGTTCACCCAGCTATACGAAGTCTGGAAAGACGACACCCTTCGCCAGCGATTGGAGGAGTTGCTCGCGATCAATCGCGACAAGGTTTGCCTTCAGCCCGGCGTCATGAACTTGTACTTCACCAATGACTGGCGCGCCATTCCTGACCATGATTCTTACGGCCACGATGTGGAGACCGCTTACCTGATGCTCGAAGCCGAAGACGTGCTGGGCCATGGACACGACCGTAAAACCGAGCATATGGCGAAGTTGCTCGTAGATCACGCGCTCGCCAATGGCTGGGACGAGACCTACGGCGGCTTTTACCAGGATGGCACGACTTTCGGAAAACCCGAGTCCCGTCTCAAGGAGTGGTGGGTCCAGATGGAGGGGTTAAATTCTCTGTTGCTGATGCACGAAAAATATGGCCAGCAAACCGATGTCTACTTCAAGGCGTTTCAGTTACAGTGGCAGTTCATCAAGAATTATCAGATCGATAGCCAATTTCATGGCGTGTACGAGATGGTAGGTCCTGACGGCAATCCGGTGAGTCCGAACAAGGGACGCATCTGGAAAGCTGCCTATCACGATGGCCGTGCCTTGCTGAATGTCTCCGAACGTCTGCAGCGCCTGGCCAAGTCGGGATCCCGATGAACGTAGGACGCTAAGAACTGATCCTTAAGCTTTGGAGGATTTCTGCATGGACTCATCTTCTCTATCGCGGCGCTCTTTCGTCGCTCTCTCCGCCATGCTTCCATGGGCGTGGATGGGGCGACCCTCATCTAGCATTCCGGTTGGTCTCGAACTCTATTCGGTGCGCGAAGAACTGAAGCGCGATCCGGAAGGGACCGTGCGCGCGGTCGGAAAGATGGGATATCAGTGCGTCGAATTTTATGCTCCATACTTTGAGCGCACCGACAGCCAAACCAAAGACATGCGCAAGCTGTTGGACGATCTCGGCGTGCGCTGCTACTCGACTCACAATTCCATCGATTACTTGAGTCCACAAAATCTCTCACGAACTCGCGACCTCAACCGAACTCTTGGCGCCAAGTACGTGGTAGTCGCCAGCGCAGAACCGAAACCTGGTCCCGACGGGTGGAAATGGTTTGCAGACATCTTGAATTCTGCCGCGGAGCTATTCGAATCCGCTGGTCTCAAGATTGGCTATCATAGCCATCAGCCCGAATTC
>QIAI01000149.1 GCA_003224995.1 Acidobacteriota bacterium | reverse complement strand
AAAGCGGCCGGCGAGCGACTGCGAAAAGGCGCCCTTCGCGAGTTGGAGTTCTTCAGGCGTCGGGGCGCTGCTGCGGATTTTTTCCATTTCTTTCATAATTTCCTGGATGGCGGGGCCGGTGGAATCGGTGCGCATGCCGCCGCCCGCCGCGAATAGGCCAGCCACCCGGTCGTAAACGAAGAAGGAGAAAGCTCCATAGCTGTAACCGTGCTCTTCGCGCACGTTGGCATTGATTCGGCTGGAGTAAAGACCACCGAGCACGTTGTTCATCACCTCTAGCGGAACATAATCTGCGGTGGAACGAGCCACTCCGGGCGTGCCCACCAGCACGAACGTCTGGGGAGCGCCCGGCTTGTCGACAATGTAAACGGCGCGAGCCGGTTTGTTCTGGACGGCAGGCGGCTGTCGCCGGCTGGCTGCCCCGGACCAGTTGCCGAAATACTTCTCCGCCAGGTTGCGAGCTTCCTCGGCATTCAGGTCACCGCTTAATACAAGCGCGGCGTTGCCCGGCCCGTAGCCTCGTTGCCACATCTGGACGAGGTCGTCGCGGGTGGTCGCATGCGTGGCGGAAATCGTGCCCTCATTGCGGTAGCCATAGGGATGAGCGGGGCCGTAAATCATTTTGTGCAAAACGCCGATCGCGAGTTGCTCGGGATCGTCATTGATCTGGAGGATGTCGGTCTCCCGCAGCTTGCGAACCCGCTCGATCTCCTTGGGATCAAATTTGGGATGGAGAGTGACATCGGAAAGTAAGTCGAGCGCAGCGTCGACATTCGGCTTCAGGGTGCGGATGTCTACGACCGAGTCGTCACTGACCGTAAGGGCTCGCAACGATGCACCGATTTGGGCGGCGGCATCGGCAATTTGGGTCGAGGTGCGACGCTCTGTTCCCTCCGGCAGCATTTCATTCGTGAAGGAAGCCAAGCCGGGCTTCTCGACCGGATTCGCGTCACTCCCGTTCAGAACGAGCAGGTGAGCAACTACGATGGGGAGTTGGTGTTGCTCAACCAGCACCACAGTCAGTCCGTTCGGAAGTTTGAAGCCGGCGGCAACGGGCAAAGTGAGCTTACCGGGCGGCTGAGGCGCCGGGACCTTGGCGCGCCAAGGCTCATCAGGCATTGTGCCAGCTACCGGTTTGCTTTTCGCAGCGGCCTCTTCTTTGGACTTTGGCGGGTCGTCCACCACGCGATCGCCAGGCACACCGTAGACCACGGCACGGGCAGAAGGCTTCAGCTTCTCCGCGGCGATCCGCTTCACGTCTTCGACCGTGATGCGGTTATAGCGCTCGAGATCTTTGGGCAAGTATCCCGGGTCGTGAAGAAATTGATTGTATTGATTGAGGCGATCAGCCAGTCCACCAAAGCCGCCCAGCCTTTCGAGACCGCTGATCATCCGGGTCTCGATCAGATTGCGGGCGCGCTCGAGTTCTGCCTGGGTTGGCCCCTGCGAGCGCAGCGCGTCCAATTCGTGATCGATCGCTTTTTCCAGATCTTCCGGCTTCACGCCTGGCTTGGCGGTCGCTTGCAGCTCGAAGACTGATCCGAGCAGCAGGCTTTGATTCTGCACTGAGACGTCCTGGGCGATTTGCTTTTCGTAAACCAGAGACTTGTACAGCCGGCTCGACTTGCCTCCTCCGAGAATCTCGGCCAAAACAGCGGTCTCGGCATCTCCGGGCTGAAAGATCGGTGGAGTGATCCAGCCTATGTAGACCCGCGGCAGCTCAACCTGATCGGTTACTTTGAGGCGTTTTTCGGACGTGATCTGGGGCGGCGTCGCGGTGATCTTCGGTATTGGCGGACCGGAAGGAATGGAGCCGAAATACTTCTCCACCCACGTTTTCACCTGTGCGGGATCGATGTCCCCGGTGATGGCGAGGCTGGCGTTGTTTGGAGTGTAGTACTGGCGGAAAAATTCGCGTACATCGTTGAGCCGTGCCGCCTCGATGTCCTGATGCGAGCCGATCACTTCCGCGTAGTAAGGATGGCTCTTGGGGAAAAGTTGGTGAAAAAGCTGCTCTTCGACCAATCCGTACGGAGCATTTTCCACGGATTGGCGGCGTTCATTACGCACCACGTCGCGCTGGTTAGCCAGTCGCTCCTGATCGATCTTGCCCAGCAGGTACCCCATGCGATCACTTTCCAGCCAGAGAGCGAGTTCCAACTGGTTCGAGGGCAGAGTTTCGAAGTAATTGGTGCGGTCGAAGTCGGTCGTGCCGTTGATGTCGCTGGCTCCGGCAGCCTCAAGATAACGATCGTGCTCCTTCGATGCGACGTGCTGCGAGCCCTCAAACATCATGTGCTCGAACAGGTGAGCAAACCCGGTTCGTCCCGCGCGTTCGTTGGCGGGGCCGACGTGGTACCACAAGTCGACGGCAACCAGGGGAAGGCGATGATTTTCGGCGAGAATCACCTCCAGGCCATTCTTCAAGGTGAATTTCTCGTACTTGATCTGCGGTGCGGGCACGTCGGAGCCGCCGGCTGCCACACCCAGCGAGAAAACGACGCCAGCCAGCATGGCGGCCCAGATATGTAGCACCGGCCGATGACCGAGAGGATTCTTCATAGCACTTCTCCAAAAGAAAACACGAACACTTAGACTCACGGATGGGGTCGAGGGAAGCGAGCCGGGAAAGTGAGAACCATTTTCAGGCGGCGGAGCGGCCCGGTTCGGCAGTTGAAGTTTGGGGACGTTCGGTCTGCAACCAGGTGTAGTAAATACGGTGCGCCACCGTGATCGTAGACAGGACCGCAATCACCCACAGAACCGGAGCCATGCGGTTAAAGACGGCTCCAATGATCAGCAGGACGAGTCGCTCCGGACGTTCCATGAACCCGACCTTGCAGGTTCCGATCAGCGATTCGGCGCGCGCGCGCGTATAGCTGACCATGATCGAACTGATCATGGCCAAGGCTGCCAGAACAACATAGAAGAAGCGTCCGCCGCGCGAGTAATACACCAGCAATCCGAAGAACAGGGCGGCATCGCTGTAGCGATCGACTACCGAATCGAAGAATGCTCCAAAACGAGTGACCTGGTTGCTCGCACGGGCTACGCGCCCATCGACCAGATCAAAGAAGCCCGCTCCGAAAATGACCAGCCCGGCGTAAAAGAAGCGCCGCGCCTGGTTGTCGGCGTTCGCATAGCCGAACAGGAAAGCGGCCACCGTATCGATGACTAACCCCAGGAAGGTAAGAAAGTTTGGACTAATGCGCGCCAGCGCCATGCGATTGACAATCGTCCGCAGCAACTTGCCGCACGCGCTACCGAAGGCGCTGGTCCAGGTCATCCCGCCTGACTCTCGTCGAATACTGTGATGAGACTGAGAATCTCCATCTCCCGATTGCCGTTGGGGGTGACGACCGTGGCCGTGTCCCCCACTTTCTTGTTAAGCAAAGCTCGACCTATGGGCGAAGTAGTGGAGATCTTTCCGGAACCAACATCGGTCTCTTCGCTGGTCACCAGCTTGTATTCGATCTCCGCTTCCTTCACGCTGTCATAAACCTTCACCGTCGAACCTAACCCGACCTTATCCTTCGGGATGTTGTTCATGTTGATCAGGGAAAGGTCGGCCAGCCGTCGGCCCAATTGCCGCAGCCGCGCCTTCACAAATTCCTGGCGCTGCTTCGCCATGTGGTATTCGGCATTCTCGCTCAGGTCCCCGAGGGCCACCGCTTTTTTCAACTCTTTGGGGAGTTCGTGGCTGAGTTCGTGCTCGAGAGTGTTTATCTCGTCCTGGAGCTTCTTTTTGAGCTGCTCAGTCATACTTTGCGGAATTATAAACCGCAAGCAAACTGCTGAGTGCTAATTACGGGCTTTTGCAGGAGTGGGCAAGGGAACCGACCATTCCCAAGCAGGAGCGTCCGGTTAAGGCCGGGGTGTACTTCAATGGCTCGCGGAACTGAAAGATGAACCAGGGCCGGTGAAGTAAGTTCATTCTCTGCCTTCGTTTGCGAAGGCCTGCATCGCGAAACCCGCATAGAAATTGCCTTCCGCAGCAGTTTAAGGTAGACTACGGTCATAGTAGTTCCTTCATAGTTGTTCCGGCGCTCTTACAGGTGTTTCCTCATGATTGGTAGCGACGGTTTCCACATCGGCGATAAAGTTGTGTACCCCAACCACGGTGTAGGCGTGATCGAGCAGATCAGCAGTCGGACGATCGGCGCCTCCGTCGAGCAGTTTTACCTGCTTAAGATCAAGGCCAGCAGTTTGAAGGTCATGGTTCCCTTCCACAACGTCAATAGCGTTGGCTTGCGGCGGGTGGTGCGCAACGGGGAAATCCAAAAAATCCTTGATTTTCTTACAGATGGCGAGTGCCTGAACAATACTGATTGGAAGTACCGCTTCAAGGAAAACTCCGAGCGCATGCGCACCGGCTCGCTGCTCGAAGTCGCTGGCGTGCTGAAGGGCCTGCTGATGTTGAACCAGTCCA
>QIAI01000148.1 GCA_003224995.1 Acidobacteriota bacterium | reverse complement strand
TTTATAGCGGTCGGGATGACAGATTTATGGCGGTCGGGATGACAGATTTATAGCGGTCGGGATGACAGATTTATGGCGATCGGGATGACAGATTTATGGCGGTCAGGATGCAGATTTATGGCGATCAGGATGACAGACTTATGCCGCCGAATTTGCGGGACAGGCCGCGAATTTGCGGGACAGGACACTAAGGAATGGCGAAGAAAAAGCGGGTGCGCCGATTTCGCGTGGTGACTGCGGTCAAGGAATTGGCCCGCGAGCGCATCGGCATGCCGCCGCCTACGCAGGTCGTCCCCGACCGGAAGAAGCGCAAGCAGGAAAAGCACAAACCTACCCTGGGAAAACTGCTGGAAGACACCTAACGGCGCTACGGTCCCGTGCCCGTGAAGCAGACTACGTTCGCCTGCATCGTCCCCGTCACGATCGCCCCATTGGACGAAATATTCGCACTACTGTGATTGGTGGTAACCGTCGCGGAAATAATCGTCCCGCCACAGGCGCGCCCCGTGGGCGTAATCAGCCCGGTCGAACTCACTGTGACCATGTCCGGCGTATTCGACACCCATACGACCTGGTTTGTGATGTCTTTGGTGACGGGTGGGTGGATGAAGGAGCCCAATGCCCTGAGCTGTACGTTCGCCCCTCTGTCGAGGTCCAACGGAGTACTTGCCGATCCGAAGGTTTCTGTCGATGGTTCGACGGAAATCGAGACCAACTGCTGCTCATGCCCGCAAGCCGACAGGCTCGCCAGCCAGAATACCGCGACTAACAGGCCCGTCAGGGCCGACCACTTCGTCTGCATCCAAACTCCCGGGAACTGAATCCCACCAGCAAATTGTGTGCGGATGCCGCCAATTTTATAAAAGCCTGTTCAAAATGCAAGGGGCAACCTTGGTGATCGCACCTGCCGCCGACAGGAACGACATCTACCCAGGTAGGAATCCCCTCGAGTGGCTTCAGGAACGGCGCCCCCCGTGAGGCGGTTCTTTTCAACGTTCGCCGACGACGTCCGTCACGAACCTCGCAAATTCCCGCACGTCTTCCTCCGTCGTGTCGAACGAGCACATCCAGCGCACCAGGGATTCCTCTTCGTTCCAGACATAGAAGAAGTACCGGTCCTGAATCCTGGCGATCGCCTCGCGAGGTATGTTGGCGAAAACTCCATTCGCTTCCACGTGATAATGAATCTTCACGCCCGGAATCCGGCGTAACTCCGATTCCAGAAGCTGCGCCATACGATTGGAATGTTGCGCGTTCGCCAGCCACAAATCATTCGTAAGCAGAGTCGCCAGTTGCGCGGAGATGAATCTCATCTTGGATGCCAACTGCATCGACTGCTTGCGCAGGAAAAGAAAATCCGCTGCCATCTGCGGCTGGAAGAACACCACGGCTTCCCCGCCCATGATTCCATTCTTCGTGCCGCCAAACGAGAGCACGTCGACCCCCAAGTCGCGGGTCGCCTGCCGCAACGTCTGCCCCAAAGCCGCCGCCGCATTGGCAATGCGCGCGCCATCGAGGTGCACATACATGTCGCGTTCATGCGCGAAATGCGCCAGGGCCCGGATTTCTCCCGGCTGGTAGATCGTTCCCATCTCGGTGGCTTGCGTAATCGAAATGATTTTAGGCTGAACGTGGTGTTCGTCGCCGATGCCGTGATAGGCGTGTCGTACCATCTCGACCGTTAGCTTTCCATCCGAAGTCTGAAGCGGAATCAATTTGCAGCCCGTAAATTTCTCGGGCGCGCCACACTCGTCCGTATAGATGTGAGCCGAGGCCGCGCAGATTACCGCGTGGTAGGACTTGGTCAGAGCCTGCAGGCACAAGCAGTTCGCGCCGGTGCCGTTAAACACCGGAAAAATCTCAGCCTCCGCGCCGAAATGCTCGCGAAATGTATTCACCATGAGAGCCGTGTAGGGATCGGCTCCGTAGCCCACCACGTGGCCTTCATTGACCAGGGCAATGGCCTTCAAGATCTCCGGATGGACGCCCGCATTGTTATCGCTGGCGAAGCTGCGCAGTGGCTTCATAGGCGTTCCAATGTAGCAGAACACGGCAGGCGCCAGGCTTCAGTCGGGGGTCGTTGGTCTTTGGTCCTTGGTCCTTGGTCGTTGGCGAGGACGTGGTGGTGCCTCCTGTCCGCATGGCTTCGAATTGAATTTTGGCGAGGAACAATGGCCTGCCCGGTCTGTAATTTCGACCATGGGTTTGGCCAACGACCAACGACTAACGACCAACGACTGAATTCTGAGGACTAATCATAGTGAACCATGTGCTCTGCGTGGTAGCTTACTAGGGAGCGAGGAAGTGTTCTGTGTCGAATTCGAATCGGCCACGCATCCTCTTGATCGTTTTGCTGTGCGCCGGTGTACTGACCGGCTGCGGAAAACGTGCCGGCGCTGATGCCCCGCCGCCCGGCGCGATGCCGGTGAAAGTCGAAGTCGCCCGCGCCATCCCGGTCAGTGATACCAGCGACTACGTCGCCACGCTGAAGTCCCGCAACTCCGCCGTCATCATGCCCCGGGTCGAGGGCGAGATCGTACAGATTGCCGTCCACTCGGGCGAAGCGGTTTCGAGTGGCAAGCTGATGATGCAAATCGATCCGCTCAAACAACAGGCCACGGTGCGGAGCCAGGAAGATACTCGCGCCGCCGCCCAAGCCAACCTGAAGTGGACGCAACAGCAGTATGAGCGCAGCAGCGGGCTCTACCAGGCAGGGGCTGTGAGTAAACAGGATCTCGACCAGGCTCGCACCGCGCTGGAGACCGCCAAATCGCAGGCTCAGGCTCTCGATGCCAGCGTGCGCGAACAACAAGTGCAACTGCACTACTACAGCGTGATTGCCCCATGGTCCGGCATTGTGGGCGACATCCCCGTGCACGTGGGGGATCGCGTCACCACCACTACCATGCTCACGACCGTCGATAAGCCGGGCACGCTCGAAGTTTATGTCTACGTTCCCATCGAGCGCTCGTCGCAACTCAAGATGAACATGCCGGTGCAAGTTCTGGACGGAAGCGGCAATGTCATCGCCGACAGCCGGGTCAGCTTCATCTCGCCGCAAGTGGACAACACTACGCAAACCATCCTGGTCAAGGCGAGTATCGCGAACAACAAGGACAAGCTGCGGCAGTCGCAATTCATTCGCGCCCGCGTGATTTGGGGCACACACACCAGTCCGGTCGTACCGGTACTTGCGGTGAGCCGCGTCGGGGGACAGTACTTCGCCTTCGTCGCCGAAGCGAACGACAAAGGCGGCTACGTGGCCCGGCAAAAGCCGCTCAAAGTCGGCCAGATGGTTGATAACGATTATGCGGTACTCGATGGAGTGAAGCCCGGCGAAAAGGTGATCGTTTCCGGAACCCAGTTCCTAGTAGATGGCACGCCGGTCACGCCGCAAAGCTAGTTGTTGGTTGCTGTACGGCAGTTGCTCTCACCACAGAGTTACAGAGAAAACAAGAAGAGCAAAACCTAAAACGCGGAGGGCGCAGAGAAGGAACGCAGAGGCGCGGAGAAAGAACGATCCTTTGTTCTCTGTGACTCTGTGGGGGAAATTTGGTGTGCGTTTGATGATCTCACTCCATGTTCGTTGACTTCTTCATTCACCGACCAGTCTTTGCCACAGTCTGTTCCCTGCTCATCATTCTGGCCGGGGCCGTAGTCATCCCCACTCTTCCGATCTCCCAATTCCCCACCCTCGCCCCGCCACAAGTCTCGGTAAACAGCTTTTACGTAGGCGCGAGCGCGCAGACCGTCGAATCCGCCGTCACCACTCCACTCGAGCAGCAGATCAATGGCGCCGAAGGGATGAAATATATCGAGTCCTCCAGCTGCAACGATGGCTCGAGCAGCATTGTGGCCACCTTCGATCTCAACCGCGACCCTGACCTCGCCGCGGTCGACATCCAGAACCGGGTCAACACCGCCCAGGGACGCCTTCCCAATACCGTCAAGGCGAACGGGATTTCCATCGTGAAGGCATCCGAGAACTTCGTCTTCGGCGCTGCCGTCTTCTCGCCCGATGGCCGCTACGACCCCCTCTTCCTGAGCAACTATCTCGACGTTTACGTAAAGGATTCGCTCAAGCGCGTCAAAGGCGTGGCGGATGTGATCATCTTTGGCGAACGCAAGTACTCCATGCGGCTCTGGCTCGACCCCGTCCGCATGGCCAGTCGCGGTCTCACGGCCGGCGACGTGGTGGGCGCCCTCACCGAACAGAACGTGGAAGTCGCTGCCGGGCAAGTCGGCCAGCCTCCCGCCAAGCCCAGCCAGGAATATCAAATCAGTGTGCGCGCCATCGGACGGCTCTCGGAAGCCTCTCAATTCGACAACATCATCCACAGCTCCGAATTGCAGTTCAACGGCAAGGATGCGGTTGGCCTCGGCATCACCCAACTCTCCAATGCCAATGCGCTCGAAGTCGACCGCGATGCCATCGCCGAACTCGATCGACTCTCGAAGCGCTTTCCTCCCGGCATGAAGTACCAGCTTGCCTTCGATACCACCGATGCGGTTGGCGAATCCATCCGCGACGTGCTGAGCACGCTGATTGAAGCCATCGTGCTGGTCATCCTGGTGATTTTCATTTTCCTGCAGGATTGGCGGACCACCATCATTCCAGCGGTCACGATTCCAGTCTCGCTGGTGGGTACCTTCGCGTTCGTGAAGTTGCTGGGTTTTTCCATTAACACCCTGACACTGTTCGGAATCACGCTGGCCACCGGACTGGTGGTCGACGATGCCATCGTGGTGATCGAAAATATCGAGCGCCACATCCAGGAAGGCCAGAGCGAAACGCATCAGGCCGCATCGGAGGCTATGGGAGAAGTCGCGGGCGCCGTGATTGCCACGTCGCTGGTCCTGGTGGCGGTATTCGTTCAGGTCGCATTTTTTCCCGGACCCACCGGCATCCTGTTCCGCCAGTTCGCCTTGACCATCGCTTTTTCCATCTCCATCTCCGCGTTCAATGCCTTGACGCTCACCCCGTCGCTCGCGGCGCTGCTGCTGGGCAAGACGCACGGCACGAAAAACGCGTTCTTCGCTGCGGTCGACCGCATCATCGCCAAGCTCAACGAAGGCTACCGCCGCGCACTCCATAAATTCCTCGAGTATCGCTGGGTCGCCGTGATCCTCTTCTTCACCGGCCTCGGCCTGACCTGGTTCGTATTTCGTCGAGTGCCCACAGGATTCGTGCCCAACGAAGACCAGGGCTACTTCATCATCGCCATCCAGGCGCCCAGCGGGGCTTCGCTGAGTTACACCAAGAAAATCGGGCAGCAGATCAGCAAGACTCTCGAGAAAGTTCCCGAAGCCGCAGGCACCTTCGCCATCTCGGGATTCAGTTTCGGCGGGAACGCGCCGAATCGCGGTCTGACCTTTGTTCCCCTGCGTCCCTACTCCCAGCGGAAAGGCGAGGACCACAAGGCGGACGCAATCATCAACCGCATTCGGGGCGAACTGATGTCGATTCAGGGCGCCATCGTCATTCCCTTCCCGCCTCCCGCCGTCCAGGGCCTGGGCCAGTTCGGAGGATTTCAATTCGAGGTGCAGGACCAGGGCGGCCACAGCCTGCAGGAGTTAGACCAGGTCACGCACGAACTCATCCGGCAGGGAAACCAGCGCAAGGAAAAAGATCTCACTGGCCTGTTCACCTCGTACAGCGCCAGCGATCCGCAATTTCTCGTCACCATCGATCGCGAAAAGGCCAAAAGCCTTCACATCCCGCTTTCGCAGATCACCGACACGCTCAGCGTTTATATGGGCTCGGCGTACGTGAACGACTTCGACTTCAATAACCGTTCTTACCGGGTTTACGT
>QIAI01000147.1 GCA_003224995.1 Acidobacteriota bacterium | reverse complement strand
CCTGTTGGCCGATGATTCATTTTCGGGCTGGGGAGTAAGGACGGTGAGCGCCATAGAACGAAACTACAATCCCATCTCGTACCATAACGGCTCCGTATGGCCGCATGACAACGCAATGGTGGCTACAGGACTCGGAAACTATGGCATGACTCAATCGGCTGCATTAATGCTAGAGGCTCTGTTTGAGGCGAGTTGTTACTTCGAAATGAACCGATTGCCCGAACTGCTTTGCGGACTGCACCGACGCAACGGCGAAGGACCTACCTTGTATCCTGTAGCCTGTTCTCCGCAAGCCTGGTCTGCAGGAGCCGCCTTTATGTTGCTCACGGCATCATTGGGGCTGTCCCTCGATGCGCCCGCAGGGCGGGTGGTGTTCAACCGTCCCACCCTTCCGGATTCTTTGTCGTGCTTGCGCATTGAGAATCTGCAACTGCGGGACGCCTCGGTGGACCTCGTGGTGGAGCGTCATGCTCAAAACATTCATGTAGAGGTGGCCAGAAAAAGCGGCGCGGTCGACATCATCGTGAGCAAGTGAGCCTAGCAACTTTGTAAGGCGCATTCTTGCCCTCTCTACCCTTCAAGCCGGATTCATTTTGTCCTCGCAAACTTTGATCGTAGTGGTGTTGCGTTTGAGGCAAACGCAAGGCGTTCCTTCGTCCCTTCGGACGAAGGCGGCCTAAATCAAAGTATGGAGGCAACATGGCGCAGCAAACACTTCAAACTCTTTATGTCAGTCAACTGAAAGATCTTTACAGTGCCGAGCAGCAACTGGTCAAGGCACTACCCAAGCTTGCCAAGAGTGCGGAATCCGAAGAACTCAGCGAAGCGTTTACGAATCATCTTGAGGAGACAAAGAACCAGGTAAGCCGTCTCGAACAAATCTTCGAAAGCCTGGAAGAAAACCCGAAAGGCAAGAAATGCGCCGGCATGGAAGGCCTGGTCAAGGAAGGATCAGAGACTATCGATGAGTTCGAAGGTAGCGTGCTGGACGCAGCGCTGATCTCGGCTGCTCAGAGGGTGGAGCATTACGAAATCGCGGGGTACGGAAGCGTGTGCACCTATGCAGAACTGCTGGATCGTTCCGAAGATCTCGGATTGCTCAAGGAAACACTGGAAGAAGAGAAGCGAGCGGATGAGAAATTGAATGAGATCTCGGAAGACATAAATCAGCAAGCAATGGAAGGGGCCACGGAGAAAGAGGAATCAAGCGGAGGAAAGGCGACCTCCAGAGAGACTGGCCGCGGTCGCAAAAATCGAACGGCTGCTTAAAGTTTAACGGAGAGAAGCCTTAACTAGGGAGAAGGGGGCAGAAGCCCCCTTCCCGGATTTCAGACTGGCAAGTTCTTAGTAGACTAAGATTCAGACCCGATCATCGTTTCAATCGCCACCATCAATTCGCGCGACACCTCGGATTTTGTCACGTAGGCGCTCGCTCCAGCACTCAACGCAGCTTGCCGCATCAGTGAGGGTTCGTGCTGACTCAGGATCACCATTTTTGAGCGAGGAGCAGTGCTCTTAATCACTTGAGCAGCTTCCAGGCCATTCAGCCGCGGCATGGTGATATCGAGCACCACGATGTCGGGATTAAGTTCCTTTGTACGATCAACAGCTTCCTGGCCGTCTGTGGCTTCGCCGCAAACTTCCCATTCGGCGTGGGATTCCAGCAAGGATCGCAGGCCCCGTCGAAAGATTTCGTGATCGTCGGCAATGAGGATTCGGATCGGCGGCATCGTGAGGTGAGAGATATCCTTAGAAAGCATTTACAGCACACATCCTGCGTATTGGGTTAAGCGCAACGCTCGAAGTAATGTGAGTCGCAGTCCACTCTAACGTTGTTCTCACGCTGTCGCAAGTACTCGCTCCTGTGACTTTTTCTCCACGGGAATAACAACTTCGACGACCGTTCCGGGGTTGGCATTTGCGAGCCGCAACTTGCCGCCGAACTCCTCGACGCGCTGGCGCATGCCGCCGATACCAACGCCCACGGTACCAGGTCGAAACTTGGTCGTGCCTTCGTCCAGGCCTTTCCCGTTATCCCGGATTTCCACCACCACATGGTTTTCATTGCGAACGAGAGTGACTCGGCTCTGCGTCGCTTGGGAGTGTCGAAAAACGTTGGTGAGCGCCTCCTGAACGATACGGAAGATCGCGGTTTCAAACTGAGCAGTCAGACGTGGAAAAGTTACCGGCTGAACGTCGAGCGTAGTCTCGATACCACTACGCTTGGTCATGCCTTCGAGATACCAACGGAGAGCCGAGACGAGCCCGACTTCGTCCAATAGTGGTGGATGGAGAAGATGAGACATGGTGCGAACTTGCTGTAGGGCGCGATCGATACTTCCGCTGGCATCCGTAGCGGACTGGTCTTTCAATGCCGCAGACTTTTGACTCATGATTCCGTCCACCGTCATCTTGGCAGCAGCCAGTTCCTGTCCTAAGCTGTCATGCAATTCTCTGGCGATGCGGCGACGCTCTTCGTCCTGCATTCGCATGAGCCGACTGGATAGATGTCGTAAGGCTTCCGTTCGCTCTTCGACTAATCGTTCCAGAGTGGTGCTGTTCTCGCGAATCGACTGCTCCAGCAGCTTGCTATCGTGGATATCGGAGCAGGTGCCGTACCATCGCGAGGCATCGCCATCGGCATTTCGCAGCGGAACTGCCCGAGCGCGATACCAGCGGTAATCGCCTTTTTGCGAGCGGATGCGGTACTCGGCCTCGTAATGGTCGTGGGTTTGCACACACCGTGCCCAGTGTGCCTTGATATTCTCCCGATCTTCCGGATGAATATAATTCATCCAGCCAAAACCAACGGCCGAGTCTGCAGGGGCTCCCGTGTATTCAAAGAAGCTCGCACTCAGAAAGTCTCTGGTGCCATCTCCCCTGCTGCTGAAGATAATGTCAGGTGCGGTCTGCAGAATGGCATCGAGTTGCTCGTTTTTCTGGTTGAGCTGGGCATTCAAGTGTTCCAGAGCCAGGGCCTTATTTTCGAGTTCCCGGGTACGCTCCGCTACGCGCGCCTCGAGTTCCCTGTTGAGCACACTGAGTTGCTGTGCCTTACGATGGAGTTCGGCGAAGGCGCTAACTTTGGCCCGTAGGAGTTCGGGAATAACCGGAACGGAGATGTAGTCGACAGCTCCGCGTTCATACCCTTTCAGGCGGTCTAAGTCCGTGAGATGAACCGCTGAAATGAAGATGATGGCGGTCCTGTGAAAGCGTGGATGCTGGCGAATCATGCTGGCCAACTCGAATCCGTCGATCTCCGGCATGCTGACATCCATGAGCACGACGGCTACATCGGATTTCAAAAGGTATTCGAGCGCCTCTTTTCCGGAAGTCGCCTTTACGAGGTTCTCATCCAGTTCGCCGAGGATGGCCTCATAGCTCAAGAGTTTGGCAGGTTGATCATCCACCATCAGGATGTTCACCCTATCTTTCGGACTCATTAATCCTCCGTCGCCGTCCTTACCTATGTAGCCACATACGAAGGGCCGAGAGCAGCTGATCTGTGTTGACCGGCTTAGCCAGATACTCGGATGCACCGGCTTCGAGACATTTCTCCCGGTCGCCCTTCATAGCCTTTGCGGTTAGCGCCACGATGGGGAGTCGCCGGAACAAAGGATTCTCCCGTATGACCTGCATGGTTTCGTAGCCGTCCATCTCGGGCATCATGATATCCATAAGGACGATGGCGATGTCTGGCGTCGATTCCAGCAGCGCGATCGCCTCACGACCGGTTCCAGCAGTCAAGACAGTCATCCCGCGACGCTCCAACACGCTGCTGAGAGCAAAAATGTTGCGGACATCGTCGTCTACGACCAACACTTTCCTGCCGATCAGCGCCTCATCAGAGCGGTGCAGGCGATCGAGCATCCTCTGTTTCTCGACCGGCAGGTCTGCAATGACGCGGTGCAGGAAGAGTGCAGTCTCGTCAAGCAATCGCTCCGGAGACTCCACGCCCTTAACAACCACACTGCGCGCCAGAGTGTGCAAACGGGCATCTTCCTCGGGGGACAGCTCTTTCCCTGTAAACACTACCACTGGCAAATCGCTGAGTGAAGGATGGTCGCGAATGCATTCCAGTATTTCGAATCCGGACATGTCGGGCAGGTTTAGATCCAGAACCATGCAGTCGTACGTCTGTTTTTCCAGTTCTTCGAGCGCGCGACGGCCAGTAGCAGCACTGGAGATATCGACATCGTCGTGGCCCAGGAGGGCCTGAATCGTAGTCTGTTCCGCCTGGTTGTCCTCGACCACCAGCAATCGCTTGCGACGCGGACTTGAGTACTCCTTGATCCGACCAAGCGCCGCAGCCATGCCCTCCGGCGTGGTGGGCTTGGTGATAAAGGAGAACGCTCCACGAGCCAGTCCTTGCTGGCGATCTTCATCGAGCGTCAGCATCTGCACGGGGATGTGACGGGTAGTCGGGTCTTGCTTGAGGTGGTTCA
>QIAI01000146.1 GCA_003224995.1 Acidobacteriota bacterium | reverse complement strand
TCGCCCTCCTCGCTGGAGGCTTGTATTTTCGCTCGCGCCAATCCGCCGCCCTCACCGAGAAAGACGCCGTCCTGCTCACCGACTTCGTCAACACCACTGGCGATAGCGTTTTCGACGGCACCCTGAAACAGGCCCTCGCCACTCAACTCGAGCAGTCCCCCTACCTCAACATCCTCCCCGAATCCCGCATTCACGAAGCCCTCCGCTTCATGGGACGCCCCGAAGATCAGCGCATCACCAGCGACGTGGCCCGCGAAATCTGCGTGCGCGAAAACGCCCGGGCCATGCTCACTGGCTCCATCGCGCCCCTTGGCAGCCATTACGTGATCTCGCTCGCCGCAGTCAACGCCCAAACCGGAGACTCCATCGCCAGCGAGCAGGCTGAGTCCGATAGCAAGGAGCAGGTTCTCAAATCCCTCGACAAAGCCGCCACCAGCCTTCGCGGCAAGTTGGGTGAATCTCTTCCCTCCATTCAGAAGTTCGCCACGCCCCTCGAGCAGGCCACCACCTCCTCGCTCGAAGCCCTGCAGGCCTACAGCGTGGGACACGCCAAGCACCAGCATTTCGACGACGAAGGCGCCATTGATCATTACAAGAAGGCGGTCGCTCTCGACCCCAATTTCGCCGTCGCCTGGGCCGAGTTGGGCGTCGCCTCCGGCAATACCGGCCTGAAGAGTCAGTCGGAGCAGTCCATTAAAAAAGCTTTTGAACTGAAAGATCGTGCCAGCGAGCGGGAAAGACTTTACATCGAGGGTCACTATTACGATGAGGTGGTGGGCGATTCCGACAAGATCGTCGACATTTACGAGCAATGGAAGCGCACCTACCCTCGCGAAACCCTGCCTTGGGATAACCTGGCGCTCCGCTATGAGGGCTTGGGGCAGCCGCAGAAATCCCTCGAAAACGCGTCCGAGGCCATGCGCCTTGATCCCAAAGACAACTACGCGTACCAGAATCTCTCCGACGCCTACATAAGCCTCGGTCGCGTCGACGAGGCCCAGGCCGTGGTGGATCTTGCCGCCGCCCAGAAAATGGAACCCCGTACCACCCGCTTCATGCGCTACCAACTCGCTTTTCTACGCGGCGACCAGGCTGCTCAACAGCGCATTGCAGCCGAAGGTGCAGGTGCCATCGACGAACCGCTTATCCTCTTGCAGCGCGGACGCGGCCTCTTGGCAGCCGGCAATATCAAAGAAGCACGATCTATCTTTGATCGGGCAGTAGAACTCTGCCGCCAGCACAGCAATCCCGATTTCGCCGCCATCTTACGCGCCCTCCAGGCAGCGTACGAAGTCGAAATGGGCTATACCGCTGAACCCCGCGCGCAAGTTACGCAAGCCCTCAGCTTCGCTCCCACTCGTGATACCAAATCCATCACGGGCGTGCCGCTGGCGCGCTTGGGCGACATTGCGCGCGCCCAAAAGTTCAACGATGAATTTGCCACGGCTTTCCCCACCGATACTCTTCTCATGAAAGTAAGTCTTCCCGCGATTCAGGCGGCCATCGAACTTCAGCGCAACCAGCCTCAGAAAGCCATCGCCGCGCTGGAATCGGCCAGGCCTTACGATCTCGGTGGTGGCCCCAACGGTTCTAATTATCTGACTCTCCATCTTCGGGGCGCCGCTTATCTGAAGGCCGGGGACGCCGCCAACGCCCTCCTCGAATATCAGAAAATCCTCGACCATCGCGGCATTGACGTTCTCAGCGTCTTCTACCCCTTGGCCCACCTCGGAGTCGCGCGGGCCTATGCCTTGCAGAAAGACCCCGTCCACGCCAGAACTGCCTACCAGGATTTCTTCGCCGCCTGCAAAGACGCCGACCCCGGCATCCCCGTCCTCAAACAAGCCCACGCCGAATACGCCGCCCTCCAGTAGCCAGGTGTCAGGCGCTACTCTAACCTGAAGCCGCCGGTGGAGCGACGGGCGCTGGAGCGACGTGCCAGTGGAGCGACGTGCCAGTGGAGCGACATGCGTCCCCGCCCGTCGAAGCGCCAGACCTGAAACCGAAATCTAAAAGCGTCCCGCAGTGCAGTTACGAAGCGTCGCTAGCGAAGTGCCCCACTGTGCTACAAAGCAGGGCAGCAAGTCCCACACTGTGCCCACGATGCACCGGTAGCAAGTCCCGACACCAGCCCCGCAGGGGCAAAATTCATAGCCCAGCGCGGAGCGCTGGTCAAATCCGACAAAAGAATCAAAGCCCGCTTTAGCGGGCGACAGCAACCCATCCGCAAACATTAAACAATGTGCCAACCACGCCCCACTCCGTCTGCCGTAACTTTCTCTCGGATGCTCAAAATCTCCACACATGCCGCTGTGCTCATCATCACAGAATCCCTGCCCGCGCACTGGTAGCCTTTCTCCTAAACCCATCGAGGTGCCCCCATGCGACTCTCTGTGCGCCTTCTGCTTGCCATGACTGGAATCGCCTTACTCGCGCTCGCCATCACGACTCGACCGGTGGCGCGCGCCAACAACGAACCCGCTGTCTTTCCTATCGGCGAGCGCGTTGCCATCAAAACTCCACTCGGACTTCGCTCCGTCCCCATTCCTACGGACAACCCGCCCACGCGCGAAACCATCGCCCTCGGTCGCCGTCTTTACTACGACCCGCAACTCTCCGCCGATGGCACCATCTCCTGCGCCTCCTGTCACGCGCCCCAGTTCGCGTTTGGCGATGCGCGCAAAGTCTCCGTTGGCGTCGGCGGCAAAACTGGCACCCGGCACGCTCCCACCGTCATCAATTCCGCCTACAACGCTTTTCAATTCTGGGACGGACGCTCACCTTCCCTTGAAGATCAGGCCAAAGGCCCCATCGCCAATCCCGTCGAAATGGCACACTCCCTCGACGGCGTCGTGAATCGTCTCCAGACCGATTCCAAATATCGCGAGCTTTTCAAAAAGGCCTGGGGCACCGACCAGATCACCATCGACATGGTCGCGAAGTCCATCGCTTCTTTCGAACGCACTGTGATCGCGGGCAACTCGCCCTTCGACCGATTCTATTTCGGGCATGATAAGAAGGCGTTGTCCCCCGCTGCCCAGCGCGGATTCCGGCTCTTCACCGATCCCAAGAAAGCCAACTGCGCCGTCTGCCACACCATCGGGAAAGAGGATGCACTGTTTACCGATAACAAGTTTCATAATCTCGGTATTGGCGCCGATACCCGCGGCAACCTCAACGATCCCGGTCGCTACGCCATCTCTAAACAGGACGCTGACATGGGCTGCTTCAAGACCCCGACCCTCCGCAACCTCGCCAACCGTGCGCCTTTCATGCACTACGGCAGCTTCCCCACGGTCAAAGATGCCCTCGCCCACTACATCGGCGGCGGCAACATGAATGACCATCTCGACAAAGCGATCCACGCTCTCGACTTCCTCACCTTCGATGAGCGCGACGACCTCCTGCAATTCCTCGATTCGCTCAACGGACCCTTGCCCGAAAACATCGGCCCCCCGCCCGATCTGGCAATGTCTCCATCGCCAGACAAGAAGGCCGGTTACTGAATTGCCCAGCGAACTCCGGCCCACCTTGGCGCCTTTTCTGATCAAGGTGGGCCTCTCCCGCCACACGTAAACCATCACACGCCCGAATCCCACCTCGATTGCTATGAAAGATGCCGCAACCGCCCACTTCTGAAATCTGAAATAGCTGATGCCGCGGCCACCCCTTCATGTCCCGAAGGGACAACCGAGCTTAGCCTTGGTACTTCCCGCTTCGAACGTGCCGCGCCCCGCCGGCGACTCCTGAAATCTCACATCGCTGATGCCGCGGCCACCCCTTCATGTCCCAAAGGGACAACCGTGCTTAGCCCAGGACTTCAGTCCTGGGAGAAGGCAAAAAAAGGAATGAAGTCCCGTAGGGACGGCCCGAAATAACCACCGCAGCACCTCATCGTCGAAACCAGGTTGCTGCACAAGATGTGCTCGACAAGCTGAACTGAATGAAGAAACTCTCGAAACACGTCCACGAACAACTCCTACTCAACCCCACCGCACCCTAACCATCAAAAACAAAAAAGGCTCCCGACCTTCCCGAGAGCCCACACCCAAAACCGAGGCCTGAAACCTGAGACCCGAGACCTCACACCTGACACCTGACACCTGACACCTGAGACCTGACACCTGACACCTGAGACCTGACACCTGAGACCTCACACCTGACACCTGACACCTGAGACCTGACACCTG
>QIAI01000145.1:1483-7368 GCA_003224995.1 Acidobacteriota bacterium | reverse complement strand
GGACTGCAGGGCGGCTTGCTACCTGACCATCTGCAGACGTTGATGGCCGGATTCCGGACCATCGATGACTGGCCGGATGCTGTCATATTGCAGAAGCGGGTCACCAGCATTCACAAGGTTGACGTGCTCTACGCTCCTCCGCACGCCACCGACGCCGATTACCGGAAGCTGCAGGCCGCTGCGCAGCACCTCGGAAAGTATGATCGGGATAATGGACTTCTGCGAATCATCGGGCAAGAGCTTGCAGATGGCTTTTTCGCTGACGCCGAGCAGGTCGCCGCTTCGATCTCCGACCCGAGAACCCAATCCAACGCCTATACTGACTTAGCAGTCTTTTCGTGGAAGCAAAAGAAGAAAGATGACGCTGGTCGCTCTTTCCAGGCCGCGATCGACAGCGCCTTGAAAATACAAGACACCTTCGGCGGCTCGAATTCGACAGAGAGTCAGGCGCAACAGTTGAGCACCATTTTGACGCAACGCTATTCCGCCGGGGACAAGTCCGGAGCGCTTGATATGCTTGCTCGTCTTCACGCCATGCTGGTCAGTTCGGACGGACATGTCCACGACATGCTTTGCTCAACATTCGTTGGCGCGCAGGCGGAGGTAGGTCTTTTTGAAGGAGCCCGCTCCTCGGCTACGTGCTTTAGCAGAGAAGAAGACAGAAAGTCCACTGAAGACTACATTGCCTATCAAGAAACCTCGGAGTCTGCCCCGGCGAAGGCGGTGAGCAACGCGCTCAACATGGAGGACGCCGGAAGTCGACTAGGCCTCTTAGCAGAAGTGGGATTTAATCAAGCGGAGGCAGGCAACAAAGCGGACGCTTTGCCCGCGCTCGACGAAGCTATGAAGGCTTTTCCTTTGCTTCAGCCCTCTTCGGTGCCGGTACTCACCGATTTTTTTACGAATACACATCGCGATCGAAGCCAAGTGCATTTCGGCAGCCATCGCGCAAGCAGTTTTAGTTGTGCGAATTTGGCTAATCTTCTACAGATTTCGCAGGAGATGGATTTGTCCCAACTTTCAAACGAAGAGACCTGTCGAAGCCAAAAAATTGGTTAGCGCCAAAAGTGTTCGCTGGCATACGAACAAGGATCTGCTTTGGAGAACGCCGGACTTCGATTGGGCGTTACTGGAAGTGGGCTTTAATCAATCGGGGCAGCGACGCAACTGACAGATCCAGCCGCGCGCACGGCTGCACTGGTGGGAATTGTTGAAGCGATGTTGGAGATGAACGAGGAAGCGGCCAACCCGTCTGCTCGTTAGTCAGCTTGGTTGGCCCGCTTCACTCTGGGCGCTGATTTCTTCGGAGACGCGAGTTAGTCGTCCTGCTCTAACTCGGAGAGAAAGTTCTCTCCCAAGTTGCGGGCAAACGGATCATTCGAGGAGTCCACCAGGACTTCGAGATCCATATCCGGCCCGCTACCTGGTTCCCCGGATTTTTCCTGTTTGCGTAAGGTCTTGCGTTCGGCTTTTTCACGCTGCTTGTCTTGACGCGAGCGCTCTTTTTGGCGTTTGGTGAAACTCGATCGGCCTCTTCCTGACATCAACACCTCCAAGGAGCACACAGATGCTCTGGACCAGGCAGGGTCCAAAATTCATGCTGTGCGCATTTGTATTCGTAGCGGAAAAATCTACCAGCGAGGTTCGCGGGGTTGCCGCGCATGGCCGCGATAATCGTCGCGTCCGCCGCTATCTCGTCCACCGCGGCCACCGCCTCCGAAGCGTCCGCCGCGCGGAGGACCGCCGCTGCTTTTCTCTTTAGGACGCGCCTCGTTGACCTTCATCGGGCGTCCGCCCAGGTCGCTTCCGTCCAGCGCCGAAATGGCTTTGCCGGCGGCATCGGCGTCGGTCATTTCCACGAACGCGAAGCCGCGCGAGCGGCCGGTGTCCCGATCGGTGACAATGCTTACTCGTTCCACGGCGCCGTGCGCTTCAAACAGCGGACGAAGTTCCGCTTCGGTTGTACTGTGGGGGATGTTGCCGACAAACAGGTTCTTCATGATGCTTCCTCGTGGTTAGGATCAATATCGGTACTGGCTACTTCCTGAACGAGCCCTGGTTCGGAGACAACGGACGCTGGCACGACTTGCCTTCGTATAGCATCTTTCCAGAAACCCTGCAAAGGCGCATCGGACGATACCAAATCGCTCTTCGCTTCCTTGATGCGGGGATCCTTTAGCGAGCGCGTTGCCGCGATGCGCCACGAGGCTTCCAGGAAGCCGTACCGCCGCGGCAGAAACTCGCACGCGCTGGTGAACAGCGACGCCACCATCTCGCTCCACATTCCGTTCCGGGTCGTGTCCACCATGGGAATCTCACCATCACTGCCCGGAGCAGCACCCAGATACTCAGGTTTGCCGACCAGAAATGCCATGCGCTGGGGCGGCTTGGCATCTTTCATCTCGGCGCAAAATGCGTCCACACTGCGCGGATCCCGTCTCACATCCATCAGCACCAGATTGTAGGAGTCCGCTTGCCACAAAGAACGTGCCTCGCTGATGTCGGCCGCACAATCCACCTCGACCCCCATTTTGCGCAGGATCTTCGCGCGCAGGTCGCGCTTGGTGGGATAGCTGTCAATCAGCAGAATTCGTTTCTTGCCTCTTACTGCCGGCGGGCCCGCGGTGCGAGCGCTACTCATGAGCCGCATCGTTTCTCGGACTGCTGCTTACCTTGCTTGCCGCCTTCGGCGCGCTCCCAGCGGGCTGGCTCTGCTCGATATTACCGAACAGCACCCGGTTGCGCATGCGCCGCTGGATTTTCTGCTTGCGCAGACGGTGGTACCTGGCCTTGTCGCCGTTGATTCCAGACATCATTTCCTCCGCGAACATTCCGCTTGTGTTGGGGCGCCGGGCAGGCACAGATTTGCGTTGCGGTGGTTGCTTCGCAGCTAGCTGAACTGTGGCATGGTACGCGCCTTTCGACCCGTGCTCTCAATCGCGAAGGCGCAAATCAATCAGCGAGATTGGTCTTCGTGGTTAAGTCTTCTGCACCTACTATACGCTACTCGGCTCGAAACCTTAAATCAGGGTAAGCTCGCCGCGGTTGGGTTTTGCCGGGAAAAGGATGATTCCGAAGGGGCGAAAGGGCATTGCGCCCTGCCGGTCCTGTGAATTTACTAGCGGAAAACCCGCCCTTCTGGTACTTTGTGACTCGCGTTTGATCAGATTCGGTTGTGAGCAGTTCCAGCTTTTGAAGCTAGCACCTGCCCTGCAGTACCCTCCGATTCGCCTTCAGCGTAAAACTTCACCGAAAGGTATTTCAACAAAGCATATGGAACAAGGAACAGTTAAGTGGTTTAACGATGCCAAGGGTTACGGGTTCATCAGCCGCCAGAGTGGCGAGGATGTATTCGTGCACTTCTCCGCGATCCAGGCCGGCGGTTTCCGCAGCCTGCAGGAAGGCCAGAGCGTGGAGTTTCAGGTGACGAAGGGTCCCAAGGGTCTGCAGGCCGAGAACGTTCGGCCGCTGTAAGAACATCAAAATTCTGATGTAAAAGGCTCCAGCGACTGTTGGAGCCTTTTTTCTGCTTAAACCGAGACCGAAGCCCGGAGAATCACCCGAACCTTTCTAAATGCAGGCTGTCTTCGTGTCTTCCTTTGTGCCCTTCGTGTCCTTTGTGGTTGATTTTGTTTCTTGCTCCCGAACTGATGCAATACGAAAAGGCTCCGTTCCGGAACCGGAGCCTTCTCTTTCTTCTAACTGCTGCTTGGTTTCTGAAAAGACTGCGAACCCGTGCGGCCTGGTTTGACGCACACTAGCTCATCAGCGTGAAGTACGTACCTACCGCGGCGCCGTAAAGCCCGAAGCTGACGAGCGCCAACGCCATCATTCCCAGAACCGCGTTCCAGTTCAGATCATCCTGTTCGGTTCGAGGTTCTCTCTCCATGCACATCCTCCTTCGCTCCCGGAGAGCGATCTTCTTTTGTGAGCGAGCGGAGCAAGGCCAGCTGCTGCAGCAACCGCCTGTTCTGTTCTCTTGCATTGCTCTTATACGTTGCAATGAGGCTGCCACTTTCGAAGAGGCGTACTACTCAGTGGTCCGACAGTGTGCCGCCCGCGCTATCGCCTCTTCTATTTATGTGTGAGACACGCGCATGCAGAAAAGCACGCGAAATGTGGAAGACCCTCTGGCTCGTTGCCCATAGGGCGAACTGGCGTGTTAGGGGTTTTGCTTTACGATTCGCGCTTGGCGACCTCTGTGAGGACCAGAAGTGCATCTTGAGTTAGGTAATTTTTTCTGCGGAACCAGTCTTCCATGGCGTCGTGCAACGCCGCAGTGGGTACTTTTGCCCCAATCTCCATCATTCCGTCGGAGACGGGCAAAGTATCGTCGAACACGCTCGCGTTGGTGAAATTGCGCATGCTGAAATTATCCATCCACTTCAGAGGACAGGGATGGCGCTCTCCGGCTGTTTCATACTCCACGCGAATTTTACGAGCAAACATCTCCTGATTCTAAACAAACCCAGAGTCGCCGGACGAAGGTGCCCGAACTATCGCCAGTGGAGCGACGGGCGTCCTCGCCCGTCCGGCAGGCGTTGTTCTTACGTCGGCAGCGGCTGTCTTTTCAGCGTCGGCGGGCGAGGACGCCCGCCGCCCCACAAGCATCTCTATTTCTTCGCTGCTCCCGATCGCTCTGCCAGACCCTTCGCTTCATCCTTCATGCGATTTGACACACCACGACCGAGCCACATACCCTGCGCAGCAAGCACTAGCAGGTGTCCTTTCCCAAATTCAACTTGCTCGGAGCCGGGCCCATGCCGGTGCTTCGAGCGGAGGTTCTCATGTTCTTCATCTTGTGGCTTATTGTCGTCGGTCTGATCGCTGGCTGGGCAGCCGGCAGGATCATGGGAACCGGCGGGTACGGCGTTGCTATGGATATCCTTCTCGGGATCGCGGGAGCGATTGTGGGAGGCTTCCTGCTCCGCCTGGTAGGCCTGTATTCGTCCGGTGGCCTCATCTCGGAGATTATCGTCGCCATCATTGGCGCGGTATTCCTGATCTGGCTCAGCCGCAAGCTCAAAAAAACCTGACCACCCCCTTTGCCGCCCTTGGCTTTTCTATTGCGCCCTTCGCGCAGCCTTCGCGAATTTCGCGGGGTGAAGAGCTTTAACGAGAAGAACGCGAAGAATGGCCGCGAAGAACGCGAGCTTTGCGTCGATGCAGGCAAAGCCGATGTTAGCCAGATTCAGCAACCAAGCGAACGGTTTGGCAAAAAGTGCATCTCGCCGCTTGTGGGAACGTGCTCGATCACACCCTTCGCGCAGCCTTCGCGAGCTTCGCGGTTAAGAGCTTTACCGCGAAGAACGCAAGGAAAAGCCGCGAAGAACGCGAAGCTTTGTGTTCGATGTAGACAAAGTCCATGTTAGTCAGATAGGTCATCAGCAACCAAGCGAACCGCTGGGCAAATAGTGCATCTCGCCGCGGTGGGAGCCGTGCTCGGATCACAAAACTTTTTCCAAACGGTGGTCCGCCAGGAACTCCCGCCATAGGTGTTCTTTGCGCCCTTCGCGTAGCCTTCGCGAACTTCGCGGTGAAAGCTCTACCGCGAAGTTCGCGAACCAGCTTTCGCGCAGTCGCGGTGAAAAGCCTTAATGTTTCGCTGTTCCCAAGCGCTCCGCCAGGCCTTTCACTTCATCCTTCATGCCCTGCGGCAAACGATCGCCAAATTGAGCGAAATGTTTTTCAATCAGCGGGATCTCGGCGCGCCAGCCTTCCACGTCCACGCTCAGCAGTTTCGCCAGATTCGCCGGGCTCATGTCCAGGCCTTGCGTGTCCAGATCGCGCGGTTCCGGCACCCGGCCGATCGGCGTATCCACCGCGTGCACTCGGTTATCGCAGCGCTCGAAAATCCACTTGAGGACGCGGCTGTTCTCGCCATA
>QIAI01000145.1:0-1356 GCA_003224995.1 Acidobacteriota bacterium | reverse complement strand
GCCGCAGTTGACCCACTTTTCCCGCCGCCGCTGCCGTCGTCTCGCTGCTGGCGGTCGCCCCCATGAACGTTCCATGTTGCCAATGGAAAGCTTCCGTCACCAGCGGAACAATCCCCGCGCGGCGTCCGCCAAAAAGAATCGCGTCAATCGGAACGCCTTTCGGGTCCTCCCACTCGGGTGCGATCGACGGACATTGCGAAGCCGGTGTCGTGAAGCGCGAATTAGGATGCGCCGCCTTTCGGCCGGATGTTGGAGTCCAGGGCCGCCGCAGCCAGTCCATCAATTGCGCGGGCCGGTTCTCGCTCATGCCTTCCCACCAGATGTCGCCGTCGGGTGTCATGGCGCAATTAGTGAAGATCGAATTGCGCATCGCGGTCATCATCGCGTTGCGGTTCGACTTCATGTTCGTGCCCGGCGCCACGCCAAAAAATCCATACTCCGGATTGATGGCGTACAGCCGGCCATCTGCTCCGAACTTCATCCATGCGATGTCATCCCCAATCGTCTCCACCTTCCATCCCGGAATGGTGGGAATAAGCATCGACAAATTTGTTTTTCCGCAAGCCGAAGGAAAAGCTCCCGTGATGTACTTCACCTGCCCGGATGGATTGCTCATCTTCAAAATGAGCATGTGCTCCGCCATCCAGCCCTCATCCCGCGCCTGCACCGACGCGATGCGCAGCGCGTGACACTTCTTGCCCAGCAGCGCATTGCCGCCATAGCCCGAACCATACGACCAGACCTCTCGCGTCTCCGGAAAATGGCAGATGTACTTGTGCTCGGCGTTGCACGGCCAGGGAGAATCCGCGTCATGGGGTCCAAGGGGCGCGCCTACCGAGTGCAACCCGCGCACGAATTCCCCGTCTTCTCCCAGCACATCGAGCACGCGCGTGCCCACGCGCGCCATGATGTGCATGCTGGCCACCACGTAAGGCGAGTCGGTGATCTCCACCCCGATCTTTGCAATCGGCGACCCGATCGGCCCCATGCTGTAAGGAATCACATACAGCGTACGGCCTGTCATCGATCCGGTGAACAGCCCGCGCAGCTTGCGCTGCATCTCTTCCGGATCGACCCAGTTGTTGGTCGGACCGGCATCTTCCTTGCTGCGGGAGCAGATGAAGGTTCGATCCTCCACGCGCGCCACATCCGCGGGATTCGATCGCACCAGGACGCTGTTCGGGCGCTTTTCCTCGCTCACCGCGACGGCCGTGCCCGACTGGACCATCAGTCGCAGCATGGCTTGATACTCTTCCGCCGACCCGTCGCACCAGTGGATGTGCTCCGGCCTGGTCATCTGCGCCGCTTCTTCCACCCACGGGGCTAATTCCTTGTGCTTATTTTCGCTATGAGAAG
>QIAI01000144.1 GCA_003224995.1 Acidobacteriota bacterium | reverse complement strand
GACCGAAGCGGAAGCCAAGGCGGCCGGCTATCGTGAATCTCAGAAAGACTAAGGAGACGCAATGCAACGAAAGAATTGGATCACACGCATTTTGATCGGCGTATTCGCGATGCTGTTGGTGGCGAGCACGGGCCTGGCCCGCACCGGGTCGGCCGCACCGCAAGCCACAACGAAATCGAAGAAGAGCGCGGCGACGGCAGCACCGGCGGCCGATCTTGTCGACCTAAATTCAGCCAGCAAGGAACAGCTCGACGCTCTGCCGGGCATCGGGGAGAAGTATTCGCAAAAGATTATCGATGGGCGTCCTTACAAGACCAAGACTGAGTTGGTCCACAAAAAGATCATCCCGCAAGCTACTTACAGCAAGATCAAAGACAAAGTCATCGCCAAACAGCAGTGAGCTTCATGCAAGTTTCTTCAAGCGGCGTCGGCACTACTCTTTTGAGGCATGCCGGCGCCGAACTGTTTTGAAGGTGTTCGTTCCACCCTGAAATTAAGGAGGCACCATGGGTATTCTTGACGAGCTAGAAAACCGCGCTGCGACTGGTATGTTGGGCGGAAGTTCGAATCTTCAGGAAAAAGGATTGGGAGGTCTAGCATCGTCCTGGGTAGGAACCGGAGAGAACCTGCCCATCAGCACTGAGCATATTGAAAGCGTACTGGGCTGCGAGCAGGTAAAACAATTGGCCGCCAAGGCGGGCATCTCTCCGGAGACGGCTGGAGCGGCTTTGAGCCAACTTCTGCCCACGCTGGTCGACAAGCTGACGCCGAATGGGCAAATCCCGCAGCATTCCAGTCTGATGGAGACCGGAATGAGCATGTTGCAATCATTGGAGAAAACCGGAACCCAGGGATAACGCGGCCTTCGAGGAAGAGGGGGGCCGGCGACGACCCGCCTTAATTCCAGGCGTGATCGTTCGGTGACCATCGAAGTTGCACTACTGTCCATTGCTTTCCCCTTGCAGCGTGGAGGATAATCAAAAAACGCTGTTTTCGTGACCGCCCACGCACACGGCGCTCGATTTTTCCGTGAATCTGCCGAACTCCATCACGGTTGTCCGAATCTGCTGCATTGCCTTGCTCATTTGGGTTCTATCGACCACGCGCTTCAGCAGCGCCCATGGCGAGAAAGAACTCCTGGCGTCGGCGCTCTTCATCGCCGCCTCACCATGGGAATTCTTCTCGACCCGCTGGCCGACAAGATGCTGATCGCCTCGGCCTATATCACGCTGGTGCAGTTCAATCCCAGCCTAGTGCCGGCCTGGATTGCGGTGATTGTGATTGGGCGCGAGTTCCTGGTCAGCGGCCTGCGCGGCATTGCCTCCAGCGAAGGCTTCACGATTGAAGCCAGCGAACTCGGCAAGTTCAAGATGGTGGTGCAGATTGTTTCCGTGGTTGCGGTGATTCTCGATCACCGCTGGAAAGAATGGCCGCTGTTCAATGGATACTTCTTTCCCGTGCATTGGATTGCCTGGACGGCCATCGGGTTCATGGTGTGCCTGTCGTTGATTTCCGCGGTGGATTACTTTGCCGCGTTCTGGTCGAAGATCGACCGGCAAGTGGTGCGCAACCGGCGCCGGGCATTCGTGCTGAGCCGGCGGAAGCGCAATATTGTTCCAACCTCATAGCCGCTCACTCGCGAGCGCTGCGCGTTTCCCCATGAGCACCCACGATGAGTACTCCGCCGAAGAACGAAGTCTGCTTCTGAAGCTGGCCCACCGGTCGATCGAATCTGCTCTGGAAGATCGTACGATCTCCTGGGATTGTCCCACGGCGCATCTCGCCGAACCGCGAGGAGTATTCACGACCCTGTATCGACAAGGTCAGTTGCGTGGTTGTGTAGGGTACGTCTTCCCGGTCGCGCCTCTGTACGGAGCAGTGATCGAGACAGCCCGCGCGGCAGCGTCGCAGGATACTCGGTTCGCACCCGTCACTCGCGAGGAAGCCCCCGAGTTAGCGATCTCGCTCAGTGTGCTTTCGCGGCTACAGCCCATTCTTCCCGAGCAGATCGAGATTGGCCGCCATGGGCTGGTGGTGAGCCTTGGTTCACATCGTGGGCTCCTCTTGCCCCAGGTTCCAGTCGAACACCATTGGGATCGTGAGACCTTCCTCGCGCAGACCTGCCGCAAAGCTGGCCTTCCAGCACGTGCGTGGGAAACCGGCGCGACCCTGGAAGCGTTTACCGCGGAGGTTTTCGGCGATGACGAACAAGGTGGTTAGTCGGAAGTAAAATCGGTCTTCCGTCGGCCGGGCGGATAAATCGCGGCTGCCATGTCTTCCACCTCGTTCTCAGGAAACCAGCACGACGCCCCTCGAACCTCTTTGAAGGAACTCGCCGTGCTGTTCCTCAGACTGGGAGCAACGGCAATCGGCGGACCCGCGGTCCATATCGCCATGATGGAAGAAGAGGTGGTCACCCGCCGGGGCTGGCTAAGCCGGGAGGAGTTCCTCGATTTTCTCGGCGCCACCAACCTGATCCCGGGACCCAACTCCACCGAGATGGCCATTCATATCGGACGGGTGCGCGCCGGCTGGCGCGGCCTGTTGGTGGCGGGCGTGAGCTTCATTTTGCCTGCCGCGCTGATGGTCGGCTGCCTGGCTTGGGCATACGTCCGCTATGGATCTTTGCCGCAGCTGAATGCGGCCCTCTATGCAGTCAAGCCGGCCTTAATTGTGGTCATCGCGCAAGGAGCTTTTCGCCTGGCCAGGTCAGCGATCAAATCGCTCTGGCTGGCGATGCTGGGGTTGGCGTCTCTGATGGCCGCCGCGGTCGGCCTAGATCCACTTCTGACCATGGCCGTCGCCGGAGTTCTGGCCGGCCTGGCGCAACTTAGGTCGCGAGGAAAAGGCATTCTCCCGGCGGGAGTGGCGGCGGGGGGAATTTCGCTGGCAGCGTCGTTCAGCCTATCGATGTTGTTTCTGGTGATGCTGAAAATCGGGGGAAGCATCTTTGGCGGAGGGTACGTACTGGTCGCGTTCCTGCGGTCAGACCTGGTGATTCGTCTGGGATGGGTGACAGAACGCCAACTACTCGACGCGGTCGCGATGGGGCAGGTCACCCCCGGGCCTTTGTTTACCACCGCGACCTTCATTGGCTACCTCCTGAGCGGCGTGCCGGGGGCGCTGATCGCAACCATTGCAATTTTCCTCCCGGCATTTGTTCTGGTCGGATTGAGCGGCCCCCTGGTGCCGCGGATCCGGCGTTCGGCCACTGCGGGAGCCGTGCTCGATGGCATCAACATAGCGGCCTTGGCCTTGATGATCGTGGTTTCAGCCCAGTTGGGCCGGAGCGCGATCAGGGATTGGTTCACCACCGCGATCGCACTGCTTAGCGCGGTCTTGTTGTTTCGTTATCGAGTGAATTCCGCGTGGCTGGTTCTTGGCAGTGCGGCCATGGGAGTAGCGCTCTTGCTTTCAGGCGTGCAACCGGGGTAAGCGCGCGGCCCGCCTTACAGCGGCGAATTGTTTCTCATCGAACGCAATTTCTCTCGAACTTTTTCGCACCCGCGAACACGTTTTGCATCCAACGAAATAGATGTAGGGGCAGCCGCCAGTAGCACCCTGGTAATTTGGGAAATCGCAAGTTGTGCGCTATTGTGCGGAGATGCTTGGGGGACGAATCCAATGGAACTCGCAATCGTAACGATCCTGCTGCTGGTAGGCGCCTCGCTGATACCGGGTGACTATCACGTGGTCTTCTTCCGGTAACCCGACAATCAGCCAAGTCGGAACTTTCATCCGCAGCGCATCACCGGCCTACTCGAGGTCGATGCAGCTCTCCTTTCCGTACAACTCTTCTGAGGATGTGCAGTGAGGTGTTGTCTCCCTCGCGGCCTCTCCATTGATGGAGCAAAGAAAAACCGGGAAACCTTGGAAGGCTTCCCGGCAGGAATTCTGATCGGTAGCGGTTATTGTTGCTGCTGGTCGTCGAGTTCTACGGCGTCGCCGACGTGAACATCCTCCAGAGAGAACACGATCATGCCGGTGGCGGTCGTGGGGGTGGTGGTCAGGATGACGATCTCACCGACTGCACGGCGTGGCAGGCCGCTCACGTGGATGTTCGGACCCTTGGTCTTCGTCATCCAGTTGCCTTCAATGGCCGGAGGACGGCGCTGCGTATCTTCCGCAGTGGACGCTCGGAAGGATAGGGAGTCAACCGGGTCAGCAAGATCCGAGGAGTACGACCGGACCGCGCGGAAATAGTCGCCCGCCTTGATGCCCTGGTTCGAACCCAGGTTCATGTAGACCTTCATGCCCGTGCCCAAGGTGGAATCGAAGTCTTTGGCCAGGACAATGCGTCCGCTGGTCTTCCCGGTTTTGGGGATAAAACGGTCAAAGCGCAGGGGGGGATGGAACGAAATGGCCGGCTTCTCGGCGAAAGGCACAGCAATGTCGCCCGGGTTGATGGGATCGCAGCTGTATTCGATCTGGCCGACGGCCATCTTGCTGCGCGTGTCGACGATCCGCACCCGGCCGATCTCGCCATACGGCTGTCCGGCGGAATTTACCGCCTTGGCCTGTCCGGGAAACACTTCGTAGCGGTTCTGGTCCTTGAGCTCGCGGACAATGGTGTATTGCCCACCGGTGGTGTAGCCACCACCGGCGAGGTAGATGATGTCGCCGGTCACAAACTTGGTGGTGTTCGGAGTCTGCAGGCCGCCCGCCACATAATTTGCGTCTGGCAAGAGGCCCTTATTGATGAAGCCGGCGCAGTACAAGTCTGCGTAGGTCGGCGTTTGGATACGCTCCACCGGGAAGCTCACCGAGGTGGGCGCAGTTCCTTGCGGCGCATTGGCGTCGGCTGCCTGGCTGGCATCCTGCGCTCCTGCCGCGACTGTCGCCAGCAAGAGTAAAAGTCCTAGTTTCTTCATCTTACCTCCAAGACTCGGTGAGAAACAGAGTCTCCGCCCCGGCAACCGCTGTAGACACAAGGGCTTCAGCCGGAAGGTAACAAGGGGGTGGGGGTGGGTCAAGGTTACGAGGGTGTTATGCGAGGGTGGCAAAAAGTTTCCGGGCAAGCAAAGTTAATCCGTTGTTGCATCTGGAATTAGGCCCCTGTAAGATCGCGCCCGATCGTTCGCTACCGAATGAGTTCTTCCCCAACCAACTTCGTACAACGCTTCCTGCCTTTGAGGATGCCTCGGGTTTGCGTGGCCGTAACCGGATCGGATCCCGCCGAACTGCTCGATAAAGCAGAAGGCCTGGTTCGAGACAACCCCTTTATGGAGTTCAGGTTGGACTACCTACCCCGACCCGGACTGGCGCTTCCCAGGATCAAGTCGTTTTTCGAACTCTACCCCCATGCCGTGGTGATCGCCACTTGCCGGCGAGCGGCGAGTGGAGGCAAGTTTCGAGGGTCGATCGCGTCCCAACTCGAAGTGCTCACCAAGGCAGTCGCAGCCGGGTGCCAGCTGATCGACGTCGAGCTACAGACTGCCACTAAGTGCAAAGCGGAGCAGTTACAAAAGTTGCGGGCACGAGCGGCCTTGATCCTGTCGTTCCACGACTTTCATGGCACCAAGAAGCTCGATGAGACGCTGGCCAAGATGCAGCACTATCCGGCGGATTTTTACAAGGTCGTCTCCACGGCGACCATGCTCTCCGACAATGTGACCATGATGAAG
>QIAI01000143.1 GCA_003224995.1 Acidobacteriota bacterium | reverse complement strand
CGTATCGTGGCCGCCGTGGCCCGGATCGATAACAATCTTGCCGATTTTCAACCCCAGGGCACGAATCAGGGAGCGGTCCCCGGCCGCAGTGGGGCGAGCTTCTCGGGCAGATACGTCTTCGCTGAGCTTAGGCGCTCTGCGCTTGCTTTTGCCGCGGGTCGCCAGCTTCTTCTCGGATACCGGGGCATCGGACGGCCTATCCTCGTCGGCATCCGCATTCGAAGGAGACTTTGAGGCAGCCACGTCCGGTCTCAAATCCTCCACCGTACGCGCTACTGTCGTAGTCTTGCGACTCGGGGCCTCCTCGTCGCTGGCCTCAATGATCTTCTTTACCGGATTCTTCCCAACTCTGATGGTCTCGACCCGGGGTTTGGTGTTCTCAGGAACAGCGCGAGCCGCTGAATTGTCCTCGCCAGCGGATTCGCCTGAAGACTCTTCATCGTCTGGAGTTTCAGCCTTGCGAGCCTTGTTTGCTTCCCGCGTCCCGGTTGCCGCCAGAACTTCCTTGACGTTCGCTTTGGATTCGGCGGCCAGCATGTCCCTCATCTTCGACTCGGATTTCGGAGACTGCTTGCCGTGGATGTCAATAATCAGCCGGGAAGGGTTGGGAAGCAGGAACGCGTCATAGTCCGAGAGATCGTCCACTTCGAGGACAACTCGCGTCTTGCCCGGCTTGAATTGCGCCACCCGAATCTTCTTGAGGAAGCCATCATCCACGTCGAAGCTCTTGCCCACCAGGGTCGAAGCCAGCTTGGTGTCGTATAGGTCGAAGAAAATGCGATCTGGATTGTTGATGCGTTGCGATCCGAACTTGATGTCTTGTTCGAGATCGATGGCGACCCGCGTGTAGTCGGGTGTGGACCAGTGTCGGATGCTGGTCACGCGCGGCAGTTTATCGGCCTTGCCATCCGATGGCGCGGCCGGACGCTCGTTGCTGGCAGTCCCGTCGGCATCGCTGGCGTCGTCGGCTGGCTTTTCTTCTGCCTTGGCGACGTCCTCCGCCTTCGCTGCCTTTAACGGCCTACCCGGCAAGTCCGCGGCTTTCTGATACTTCTCCGCTTCGCGCTGCGCTGCCGTCTTCGCCTGCTCTACCCGGGCAGGCTTCAGTTCGCCCATTTCCTCCCTGGCTTGTTCTGCGAGGCGGTTGCGCGGATAGCGCCGCAGGAATTCGGAGAACGTAGCCAGCGCTTCTTCCGGATCTTCCAGGTCATCTTTATAAATCTCACCAATGGTGAACAGCGCATCGAAGCGATACTTGCTGCCGGGGTACTCCTTGCGCAGGAACTCGTATTGCCGGACTGCGGCCTGCAGGATCTTGTTGTCGTCGAAGCGGCGGCCCATCTCGACCTGCAGTTCCGCAACCGCCACCACGCTGCGATCAGCTTTGGAAGACGAAGGCGCTCCGAAGTAGACTCGGCGATAGGAATCAATTACGCGCTGGTAGTCGCGCCGGCTGCGCTGTTGCGCGGGACGCCCATTCAAGGCCTCGCGCATGCGCTCGGCGCGGGCAAAATTCTCGCGTCCCCAGGCGTCGCCATGCCGCACGCGGGCGTGCAAGGGCAGCGCCGGCAGCAGCAGCAGAAGCAGCGCTGCACCCAGACGCAAACCGCGCTGGTTTCGATGTAGGGTCTCCAACGTTTCCAGCCCGCCTACTGCCGGTTCGAACCGCCTGTGGGACTACCTGAGAGATGCCAAAACTCTAGTCAGTGTTGCTGATATACAGCACGCCGCGCGCATCTCGTTCCACCCGCACGGGATCGTGCACCACGTTGCCCAGCACATGCGCCCGCGGATCGGCTCCCCCGTAATACAGTTCCGTGATCCGCCGCACATAATTCTGCGTCTCGGAGAAGTGCGGAATGCCTGAGCTCCGCGCTACCGCGCCTGCGCCCGCGTTGTAGGCCGCCAGGCTCAGCTTGACGTTGCCGCCGTAGCTTTCCAGCAGCTGCTTAAGATGGCGAACCCCGGCGTCCACGTTTTGTTGCGGGTCGAAAGGATTGGTCACATGCAGCGAGCGCGCCGTGCTCGGCATCAGCTGCATCAGCCCCATCGCGCCTTTACGGGACACCGCGTTGGGATTGAAATTCGATTCCACCTTGATCACCGACCGCACCAGGTTGGGGTCCACATTGTGCCGCGCGGCTGCCTGCTCGATCGCGGCGTCGACCTGCTGTGGATTTACAGGAGCGTTGCTTCGCAGGAAACTCGGTGCGGACCCGTCCGGGCCAGACTCACGGTTCAAATAGCGGTTCACTTCCGCCGCCGCCGATCGCGCCGCGCCCATGGTGGCCGAGGGGACTGGCTTGTAGCGTTTTTCCTTGTCGCTCCAGTACACCAGGCCGCTCTGCCGCGGCGCGCTGGCCTCGCTGCTGCGCGTACCAGTCTGGCTGCGGCGAGACGCTTTCGTGGGTACTGCAACGTATTCATTCGTATAGATGGTGCGTCCGTTATCGTCGGTGGTGGCCACGAGCTTGTTCGCGGCGCCGGCCGAATCGGAAGCTGCCGCCATAGGCAGCGTGAGGCAGAAGGAGGCCGCGAGTACGGGACTAGCCATCAGAGCGATTTGCAGGCGCTTTCGCATATCCGGGTCTATCCTCGTCTCAAGACACGAAGTCCTCAACGGATCTACCCGGAACCTGACGGAGAACTTCAAACCAGAGTGGATTGATTATAGGGCGTTTAACCGAGGTCGGGCAAACTATCCGAAGGCCATAGAACCACCGAAGTAATCGGCGTAAGTTACTGAAAACAGGTCAGGTCTCAGGTCTCGGGTGTCAGGTCTCAGGTCTCAGGTCTCTGGTTTCAGGTCTCTGGTTTCAGTTCCTAGGTTATGGGCTAGGGTTTGTGGAAGGGATTGCAGTTTTGCTAGTCGGTACCGAATTCGGAGCGCTGAGTAATATCAATTCCTGTCAACAAGACCTGAGACCCGAGACCCGAGACCTGAGACCCGAGACCCGAGACCTGAGACCCGAGACCCGAGACCTGAGACCTGACACCTGACACCTGACCATCACTGCACGACCATCCACAAAGAGCTAGCTTATCCATGTCCTCCGATGATCGCTGAAGCTCAACTCGCGTCTCTGCTTCGTAGGGAAATCGTCAACATCGTGGCCGGTGCTTTTTTTCTTTTCATCTGCTTCATTTCGCTTTCGGTTGCGGCCATTCGTCCCAAAAAAACTGCGCGAATCCTAATATGGCTTGGCATCTGGAGCGGGATGTATGGTGCCCAGGAACTCCTCTGGTCGGAGCCGGTGTCCGCGAGCCTGCCGGCCGCACTACAGGCTGCTCGCCCGACCCTGCTGGTTTGCTTCGCCTATCTCATTATCGTGGTCGCAACCTTTGCATTTCTGGAACTGACTCAAGGATGGCTGCACTGGTTGCTTCAAGTTCACCTCTTGGCCGATGTTGCAGTCGCGATCGCAGCTATTACGCTGTTTGTGGTGTCCGGCTCCCCGGATCCTCTGCTGCTGTACAACCAGTTGCTTGTCGCTTCTCTTCTCGCAGTACTACTAGTGACGTTGTCGATCCCAGCTTTATCTCGCCGTTTCCTGGTCGTTGCCCAACATCGAGTGCTGACCATCGGTACGTTTCTCTTCGCGGCGCAAGCTCTGTGGGTCAACGTCGCGCGTCCGTTTCAGATAACCGTGCCACGCATCTACAACACTTTAGGATTCGCCATTTTTCTGCTCTCGGTCGGTTACACCGGAGTGGAAATCATGGTCAGAGATGAGCGCCGATTATTTTTGCTGGACGATGAGCTTGCGATTGCCCGGCAGCTTCAATTCTCGATTCTTCCTGAGCGCACGCCGCGAATCGCTGGCCTCGAAATCGCTGCGCTGTACAAACCGATGAGTGCGGTGGCCGGTGACTTCTATGACTTTCTCACTACGGACGAACGCCATGTCGGATTTCTTGTTGCCGACGTGAGCGGACACGGCGTACCCGCCGCACTCGTCGCCTCCATGATCAAGGTTGCCACCCAGGCAGCAAATGGCTGTGCCAGAGATCCGGCGCAGGTCCTGGGCAGCGTCGGAAGCATTCTCAACAGAAATGTTCACGGGCAGCTGGTTTCTGCCGCCTACCTCTGGATCGATATGGCGGCTCGCACCGCAACCTACTCCGCCGCCGGACATCCACCGCTGGTGCGTTGGCGGAAAAGCGATGGAACTTTCACTCGCATCGAAAGCAACGGCTTAATCTTCGGCGTGAACGCTGCTTCG
>QIAI01000061.1:2410-10443 GCA_003224995.1 Acidobacteriota bacterium | reverse complement strand
TCTGCCAAGTCCCTAAGTCGAGCTTGCCTGCCGTGACCGGAACAATGACCTCATGATGGATCAGCAATGCTTTTAAGTGTGAGTCGCCATTGTCTTCGCCCGTCTCATGATGCTTGTAGTCCTTCCGAAAGGGTGCCAGATTCTCGAGCCAACGGTCGATGTCTTCGATCAAACCGCTCTCGTTGTCGTTTACATAAATGCCGGCCGTGATGTGCATGGCCGAAACCAGCACCATTCCTTCCTTAACCCCGCTTTTCTTCACGGCGTCTTCTACTTGTGGTGTGATATGAACGTAAGCCCGATGTGTGCGGGTGTGAAACTTTAAGTACTCTGTATGCACCTTCATGAGCAGTCCTCGGCAAAATGAGGTGAAACCCCTTCCAGTTTCGCAGATAATGGCCTTGGAAATCTTGCAAGGAGCCCAGTGGACAGCGTCCAGAACGATTTGCAGGCACTTCGCGATCTGGTCCGTGAGCTCGCAACTCGGGTGGAGCGGCTGGAGCGCAGGCTAGATGTCGCGGAAGCCAAGCCGGTCGCGACGCAGTCCGTAACATCACCGCCTCCGCCCGTTCCGCCCCGGCCAGTACCCGTTCCAACCTCGACGAAACCTCAGCTGGACGCAGCCACACCTGCTGTTTTTCAACCCAGGGATAGGCGTCCTTCGCATGCCGATGAAATCGACCTCGAATCCCGCATTGGTTCGCACTGGCTGAACCGGATCGGTATTGCGGCGGTCCTGATCGGGGTGTCGTATTTCCTGAAGTACGCCTTCGATAACAATTGGATTGGACCTGCTGGGCGTGTGGCGATCGGTCTGCTCGCCGGTGTCGCCGTAATTGTCTGGAGCGAAAGTTTCCGCAAGCATGGTTACCAGCTGTTTTCGTACTCACTGAAGGGCGTTGGCATCGGCGCACTGTATCTCTCACTGTGGGCCGCATTCCATGTCTATGCCCTGATCCCCAGCGGGGTCGCGTTCGCGGCCATGCTGGCGGTGACCGCCTCCACAGCTGCGCTCGCGATTGCACAGAACGCGGAGATCCTTGCCGCGCTTGCCCTCACCGGTGGCTTTTCGACGCCGCTCCTGCTTTCAACCGGGCAGAACCACGAACTCCAGCTGTTCTCCTATCTTGCATTGCTGGACGTTGCAACCATAGCAATGGTCGCGCGCAAGCCGTGGAGACGGTTGCTGGTCCTGAGTTACGTCGGTACTTTGTTGCTCTATATCGGCTGGTATTTTGAGTTTTATACTCGCGACCAGCTCAATCCCACGGTTGCGTTCGCCACGTTGTTTCCTGGCGTTCGTAAATGCCGGCGTCTACTTCCTCCAGATCTACGTGATGTTCGAGGCTATCAACAAGCCGGCAATGGCCTGGTTCGCGCTGGGGCTCGCGGCGGTCTATATCTTTCTCAGCCGCCAGACCCAGGAATACTACCCTGACCCGGAAAACGTGCAGCGTCTGCACTTCTTGCATCTCGCCTTAGCCATCGGCTTCATCACTATCGCCATCCCAATTCGGCTCGACGGCCATTGGATCACCATTGGCTGGCTGGTCGAGGCCGCGGTCCTGCTCTGGCTCAGCGATCGCATTCGTTCCAGCTTCCTGAGCCTCTTCGCCGTGGGTGCCCTGGGCTTAGGCGTGTTCCGGCTTCTTGCCTTTGACAATTTCAATGCTCAAACTCTCTTCTTTAACGCGCGCCTGGGGACCTATGCGGTAGCCATCGCGGTACTCGCGGCCTTAGCCTACTTCGGCAGGAAGCGAAATGATGAGCTGGGACTTCGAGGTGCTATGGTTGCCGTCGTCGCGCTCAATGTATTGGCCCTGGTGGCCTTGAGCCTGGAAGTATCCGATTACTACGCGCGCCAGATGAGTGCAGCGAGGCCGGCATACCACGCAGGTCGATACGCTCCCTACAATGCGGAGAGGGCCTACACGCACAGCATTCAGATTGCTGAAGACTTCACGTACTCCGCTCTGTGGATGGCCTACGGAGCCATGCTGATGATCATCGGCTTCTGGCGACGTTCTTCGTTTGTGCGCTGGCAGGCTCTGGTGCTGATCGCGGTTACCATCATCAAGGTATTCGTCTACGACTTCTCGCAACTCGACCGTGGGTACCGCATCGTAAGCTTCATCGTGCTGGGCGTTCTCCTGCTGGCGATTTCTTTTGTCTATCAACGCGATTGGTTACAACTCTCCGGTGCCCGCAGGAAATCAGGAGACACCGCGTGAAATGGGTCCAGGCTCTTCTGGTTGTCCTGCTCACGACGTGTTTCCTGGCAAGCAGCAGTCCCGAGCCGGAAATTTCATATTTCAAGCAGGTGCGCGACGTGTCGATTTCCGCTCCACGCCACCAGAATTATCTGGTCGTCGACGCTGCGATCTGGAGCCATGCGCGTCCTGACTTATCCGATCTTCGTCTTTACGATGGCGCCACGCAGGTGCCCTATCAGCTGATTTCCGAGCGCGCCGCTACATTCGCGCAGGAGATTGAAGCCAAAATCGTGAACCTCGCTCAGCGCGGCGACCACACCGAGTTCGATCTCGACGTTGCCCCCGTCACCGAATACAACCGGATTCACCTTGCGATCGATCACAAGGACTTCCTCGTAAGCGCCACCGTATCCGGCCGCAACGACTTGCCGGGCACGTCTTCAGTTACCTCGCCCACCCCTTCGACACTCTTCGATTTCTCACGCGAGGGGCTGGGATCAAACGCCACAATCGCTCTACCCGTTTGGAGTTACCGATACGTTCACGTACGCCTTTCTCCAGGAATTCTTCCCAAAGAAGTTCACCAGGCCACGGTAGCGTACCTGCAGGAAAAAAAGGGCTTCTGGACACCAGCGGGTACCTGTCAGCCGGAGCAGACGAACCAAAAACGGAATAGCGTTTTCACCTGCCAGATTCCCCCGTCGATGCCGATCGATCGTGTGGAGTTTGAGGTGCCCGCTTCGCGCGTGAACTTCCGGCGCCAGTTGAGCGTGGCCAATGAAAGAGGAGTTCCGATCGCCACTGGAAGCATCAGCCGCATTCGCATGAACCGCGCCGGCACAACGGCAATCTCGGAAGATCTAGTCGTCAACATCTTCGGCGACTACACCAGCAAGCTGACCATTACCGTCGATAACGGCGACGATCCACCCATTCCTTTCGAAAAGGTGCAGCCTCAAAGCCTGGAGCGCCGCCTGTACTTCCAGCCCCAGGGAAAGACCAGTCTCAAGCTCTACTACGGAGACGAAAGACTCACTTCACCTGTGTATGACTATGCGAAGTTTTTTCGGGAAGATCCCAGCGTCACCCAGGCCCAACTTGCGCCCGAGACTTCGAATCCCGCATACAAGGGCCGGCCTGACGATCGTCCCTGGTCGGAGCGCCACAGGGTGGTCATGTGGGCGGCGATGTTGATCGCAGTCGCCGTGCTGGCGGTGCTGGCAATTCGAGGTCTCCGTAACAAAGCCCCGGTGTAGCGGGAGCGCTCGCCGGCGAAACCTGACCATACAACGGGCGACATGAGTGGGCGGGTATTACGCTGGCGCAGATTCTTTCTGTCGCGACTCCAGGCGGCGTAGCCGCGCTACCACCAGCCGTATTTCCTCGTAAGTGACTTCGGGCGGCAGCGATTCCTTAAGAGGCTTGAGCCACTGCGTGCCCAGACGCGCGCAGGCGGCTTCGATCACAGATTTACGGTTTGCATCTACCCACTGATCGTCGAACTCCACCGCGCCCTGTTCGATCAGCATTGCGATAGTATTCGCCACCGTGCTCACCTGGCGCTGCCGGATCTCGGCGATCTCTGGCATGGTTTTGCCTTCGCGCAACAGGCGGAGCGTGTCTTCTGCAGGCTTTACCCGTTGCGCCTGAGATGCGGCCGCGCGAGCACCACGTTCAAAATCAGCCAGCGCCGCAAGTATTTTATCTCCGTATGCCTCGATCTTACGTTCTCCAAAGCCCGGCACTGAGCGGAGTTCCTGCAGGGACTTGGGTCGCAACCTGCAAAGCGCTTCCAGCGAGGTGTCATACATCACGATGAACGCAGACACTCCCTGCTCTTTGGAAATTCTGCGCCGCCACTCGCGAAGATATTCGCGTAGCGCATGTTCTTCCGAAGACACGGGAGTAGAGACGGGGGCCATGTCCAATGTCGGAACCATGCGCAATCGGCGGCGGCCCATGCGCGCCGCCGGCTGCACCGGAACCGCGAGCCAGTCGGGTTGCGATCCGCACACGTCGCATGCGCCGCACGTCGTCCACTTGGGCGTTTCTCCAAAATGCAGACAGATCTGGCGATGACGGCAGCGCTGGGATTCGGCGAAATCCCGAATCTGGCGGTAGCGTTCCCAGGCTCGTTCGGTCTCAGCTGCATCCGTAATCTGGTTGATGAAGTGGGCCAGCAAAGCGGTATCGCGTTTTTGCCAAAGGAGAATACAGTCCGCCGGATGTCCATCGCGGCCCGCCCGCCCAGCTTCCTGGTAGTACTGCTCGATGGATTTCGCCAATGCCAGGTGAATCACGGCGCGCACCGACGCTTTATTAATACCCAGCCCAAACGCAATCGTTCCCACCAGCACCCGCACCTCGTCCGACATCCAGCGTTCCTGGTTGCTCCGCCTCTCGTCAGCCTCCATCTTTCCGTGGTAGCCGATCGCGGGAATGCCGTTCTCTTCGAGCATATCCACGGTCTCTTCCACCCGCGCGATGGTGGGGGAGTAGACGATGATGTTGCCCTCAGTGCACTGCTTAAGCGCGCGCACCAGCAATTGCGGCTGCGAATTCGCATCGCATTGGCTGGCGACGTAGCGCAGGTTGGGACGATGAAAGCTGGCAATGTATTTATGAGGATCTTTCAATTGCAGCTGATTCAGAATGTCATGCCGCACCCGCCGGGTCGCGCTGGCGGTGAAGGCCGCAATGGGATGATCGGGAAAGTGGGTTCGTAGACAACTTAACTTGCGGTACTCCGGACGAAACTCGTGAACCCACTCTGAAATGCAATGGGCCTCATCGATCGCAAAAAAGCCCAGCGGAAGGTTTTTGAGCCAGCTCAGCGTGTCCTCGCGCGCCAGCCGTTCCGGGGACAAGTACAGCAGGCGGAAATCTCCTGCGCGCGCCCGCCTCATGATGCGAGACTGTTCCTCGGCTGGCATCATGCTGTTCAGAACCGCAGCTGAGATTCCCATCTGTGCGAGTTGCGCCGCCTGGTCCTGCATTAGCGCAATGAGAGGAGAGACAACGATGGTAGTTTTGCTGGAAGCCAAGGCAGGCAATTGGTAGCAGAGCGACTTGCCGCCGCCCGTAGGCATGACCACGCAAACGTCGTGACCGGCCAGCAGGCTGCCCACAATCCGCTCCTGCAACGGACGAAATGAACTGTATCCCCAGTAGCGTTGCAGCGCCTGAAGCAAATCGCTGGCAGAGGTCACGCAATGAGTATAGCGGGAGGGAATTCCACAGGGTCTGTGATCATTGAACGCAACGCAGGTGACACCGGGTGAGGATGAGGAATCTGTGTTTTCGTGCAGCTCCTGAGCCTTGATTGCGATGCTTGCGCTAAGCTTGCGATTGCCGGGGAAAGTGGACCTAGCGCATCGACTCTTCGACTTCCGAGATCCAGTCCGGCCGTTTCAGCACTTCACGGGGCTTGGGCCCGTCGGCGGCCCCCACGATGCCATCACGCTCCATCAAGTCGATGAGATGCGCCGCCCGTCCATACCCAACGCGCAGACGCCGTTGTAGCAGGGAAGTGGAGGCCTTGCCAAACTCCACGACGAGTCGCACCGCGTCGTTGTAGAGAGGGTCGTTCTCCAATTCGCCATCTCCGGGCTCGCCGCCAGCCTCTCCGGCCTCGCGCTCTTCGCGCGGCGGCTGGATGAAAGCCTCCACGTACTCGGCGGCCGCCTGCGACTTCCAGAATTCGACCACTGCCGCAATTTCTTTTTCCGTGACAAATGGAGCATGCAAACGGTGTACCCGCGCCGAGCCCGAGGGCAGGTACAGCATGTCGCCGCGCCCAAGCAGCGCCTCGGCGCCATTGGAGTCGAGAATCGTTCGAGAGTCGACCTTCGTCGCCACCCGGAACGAGATGCGGGCAGGGAAGTTGGCCTTGATCAATCCCGTGATCACATCCACCGAAGGCCGCTGGGTTGCGAGCACCAGGTGAATGCCGACCGCCCGCGCCATTTGGGCGAGCCGCGTGATCGATTCCTCCACGTTGCCGGAATCGAGCATCATGAGGTCCGCCAGCTCGTCGATGATGATCACGATGTAGGGAATGGGCCGCTCTTCCGAATCTTCGCCAAACAAGCTGGGAGTGCCGTCTTCCTCGAAGAGCTTGTTGTACTGATCGATGTTTCGCACGCCCTTTTCTGCCAACAGCTTCAGCCGCCGTTCCATCTCCCGGACCGCGTTGCGCAGCGCATTGGCCGCAAGCTTGGGTTCCGTGATGATAGGCGTAAACAGGTGCGGCACGCCTTCGTAATTCCCCAACTCCAACCGCTTCGGATCCACAAGAATCAGACGTACCTGGTCGGGCGTTGCCTTGTACAAAATCGACATGATGAAGGCATTGATCGCCACTGACTTGCCGGTTCCGGTTGAGCCGGCGATCAGCAAGTGCGGCATGGCTGCCAGATCCGCTACCGCGATCCGTCCGTTGATGTCCTTGCCCAATCCCAGCGTGAGCTTCGATCTCGACCCGATAAAATCCGAAGCCTCGATATTTTCACGTAGCCAGATGATCTCGCGGTTGCGGTTCGGCACCTGTATGCCGACCGTCGACTTACCCGCCATGCGCTCGACCAGGATGCTTTCGGCTTTCAGCGCGAGGCACAGATCTTCAGTCAGATTTGTGATGCGGCTGTACTTCACGCCCGCTTCCGGCTTGAATTCGAAAGTCGTGACCACCGGCCCGGGATTGATTTGCGTCACCTGACCGTTGACGTCGAACTCGGCATACTTCTCGATGAGTACCTGGGCCAGCAACTTGAGTTCGTCGGCATCCACCGACTGCGCCACATCAGGGCGATGCAGCAGGCTGCTGGGAGGGAGCTTGAACCCGCCCGCTATGCGCGGCAGCGTGGTCTTGTGCTTCTGCCCGCTATCGGCCCGCTCTGAAACTTCGGGGACAATCACGCCCGACTCGGCCCGAAGCCCTGGCGCGATGGCAGAAAGTGCCTCTGTCTCCCTAGGTGCGTTGACTGAGTCTTGACTAACCTTCTCGTCCACCTCTGGACTTAGCATGCGGTCGATTCCAGTCCGCACCGAAGTTGGAGTGCCGGCGTCCTGCCGGTTGTCCGGCGGGCGTGCCGCCACGGCCGCCGCTCGTCCTGGCACCAGTTGAGCTGTGATGACTGGCTTGCTAGCCCGGCGCTTTTCCAGTTCGCGCTGCATCTTCCGCTTGGCGCGCTCTTCCCGCCAATCGCGCCAGCGGTCGCGTAACGCAAAGGCGAACGCGAAGCGGGTCGGGATCCACACCTGCACGCTGGAGAAGGAAAATGCAGTCGACAGGTAAAGGGCCACGGCCAGAACCGTTGCGCAGACGATGTAGGCGCCTGCGAGGTTCAAGTAGTGGATCAGGAAATCTCCCACCACTCGTCCGACTAAACCTTCCATCGGAATCACGTGCAGCCACCGCACGTGTCCGGGGAGCAGTGATAAAAATGCCGGCACAAAGGCCATCAGCCAGAGGGCGCCCAGGCTCTTTGCCATCGGCGATTTCACCTTGCGCGAGCGGAACCAGCGTGAGCCCAACACGAAAGGAAAAACCGGCAGCACGAACGCTCCAATGCCAAAGGTCTGCAGGCATACGTCAGACAGCACCGCGCCCACGATCCCGATCCAGTTGCGGGCTCCGCGGGCAGTGGTCAGCACGGAGGCGCTGTTGAACGACGGATCGAGCGGGGAATAGGACGCGAGCGCGAGAAAAAGGAGGAGCGCGGAGACGATCAGCAGGAATCCCACCAACTCATTGAGCCGGCGGTTGCTGGTCGGATTAAAAATGCGCGAAAGAGTTTTCATTTAGGCGTATTCCGCACC
>QIAI01000061.1:0-2373 GCA_003224995.1 Acidobacteriota bacterium | reverse complement strand
GGGTCGTCGACAATGAAGGAAATCTTAGCGGCCGTATCGACTTAGCTTCAGGGCGAAGGAGAAGCAAACCTGGTGAGCTGCTGGCCGTTCAAGATCAAGCCCTTCCGGGCACCGAGGGTGTTGGCCTGTGCACTCGGCTATCCCGCCAACCGTGCTGCAAACGCCAGCACCAGGATCCCCACCACAATGCGATACAAAGCAAATGGCGCGAACCCGCGTTTCCGCACCCAGGCCATGAACCAGGCAACGCTCGCATAAGCGACCAGGAACGACACCACAAATCCGATCGACAAAATCCACCATTGTTCCGAGGTCAACTGAGAAACGCCAATCGGATTCTCGCCTTTCCCACGCAGCGATTTGAGAAGGGTATATCCGGTCGCGACGACCATCGTGGGCATCGACAGGAAGAACGAAAACTCCAGCGCCGCCGCCCGCGACATGCCCACCAACTGGCCTCCGGCGATGGTCGCCATCGATCGGGACGTGCCCGGGAACACCGCGGAGAGAATCTGACAAGCTCCAATCCAAATCGACTGCCCCAGGCTCATGTCCTCCATGCGCCAGATGCGAATCGGGCTCCCGATCAGCAGCGCGGCACCCATCCTATACAAGCTCTCGAGATTCTTTCCGATCACCTTGGTCAGCAGGAACGAAGGCACCGCCGTGACCACGAACGCCACCGTGACCAATCCCAACGGATGAGTCAGTACATTCCGGTCACCGCGCTCACCGCGCGGAAAGGTGAACAGAAACTTCGCGATCCGCTCCCGAAAATAAACCGGCAAACATAAAATTGCGCCCAGCTGAATCACGATCGAGTACATCTTCCAATAGCCATCCGAGAGAGAAACGTGCAGCAGGCTTTCCGCAATCCGCAGATGCGCCGTCGAACTCACGGGCAGGAATTCGGTCAAACCTTCCACAATGCCAAGTAAGACAGAGAGCAGGTAATGGTTCAAGGAGCCTCCGGGAAGCAGGCCCTAGTATCCCAGAGACGAGGAGGTTCGTTGATTGTGAAGTTGGGTACGCAGGCTCCAGCAAGCAGGCTTTAGCAACCAGGCTCGACGCTCTAGGTACGGCCTTCGGCAGCATTTGTTTGAAATTGCCGAGTGTGAGAACTTCTCTGACGTGTTTGGAATCAAGATGACGAAAATCGATCCGCCGGCCCGACATTTTGAGCACATAGATCGAAGTGAAGATTGAAAGCTAGAGCCTGATCGCTAGAGCCTACTCTTCCTACTCCACAAAATTCCCGTACGTCGCCACATCCTGCTGCACCAGGAACATCAAGCGTTGCGCCCGCGCCGCCCAGTCAGATTGCGGATATTGCTGGACGATTCTCTGGGTCAGCGCAATGGCCTTGGCCTTCGCCTCGTCGGATTTCTTTTTCTGTTCTTCGGTTTTGTAAATCTCGACCAACGCAGCTCGGCGTTTCGCCGCCAAGTACAAGGCCTCCGGCGCGGCCGGAGACCCAGGCCGGTCGGCGGCATACTTCTCATAGTGATCAGCTTCCTTCTCCGGACACTTCGAGGTCCCTTGCCAATCTCCGCAGAGCTTGTTTTCGATGAGGTGAAACGCGGCCAGGTCCGCCCACTTTGTGCCCGGGAATTTCTTCATCACCTCGCGCATCCAGTCTTCATTCATGCCCTCGCGCAGCATGGGATCGCGTTCCTTTGCCGAAGGTCGCGCCATCACATCGGCCCTTTCAACCTGCCATCGAATGTCCGCCGCCCGGTACAGCGACTCGCCTGCGATCGGCGAATTCGGAAACAGGTCATAGACCCGGTAGTAGAGCCGCAGCGCATCCTGATCGGCACCGCGCCGTCCGTGACGGCGGCTGGCCTCGTCTTCCGAATCCGCTGCCTCTCCAAAAACAATCTTGTCTCCGTCCGGATTGGTGCTGCGCACGAATCCCTTATCCAGAATCCACCCGCTGACCGTCTTCTCCTCGCCAAGGAACACTTCCACATGGGCCCAGCCATTGGTGGAATTTTCGATGACTACCAGTTCGCGGCCGCGCTCAATCTCGGCAAGCTTGGTGGAATTCTTGTCCGGTGAAAGATAGATATTCGCTACCCGGACCAGGGTTCCATGTTCCCCAGCGGCCAGCACCGATGCGGAATGCCAGTGAAAAGAAGCGAGCACGGCCAGAATTGCGAGTGAGAAAAGAGAAGAAATCCGCACACTGGCGGAGACCGGCATGAGTTGGACCTCAAATGGATGAAGATGCAGCGGAACTTAAATTCTACAGGAAGTGTGCAATTTCTGTGGGAAGGGTGCAATTCTCTTTGTTCGCAGGGACAGATGGACAAGTCGGCGAAGTGGCCCAGCGCAAATGAGGCGGAGGGCGCGAGATCACTTGTGCCTTGT
>QIAI01000060.1:2342-11321 GCA_003224995.1 Acidobacteriota bacterium | reverse complement strand
CCTTTGCGGCAAATTCATCGGCCATCGGCTGGTAACTAAAGTACTACTTACTGCTTAATACCTATCGCATCTCTCCCTTGCCTGCGCTTTCCACGTAGAGTTGGGCCTGGACATTCCAAGAAACAGGGAGATACCCGTGCAAAAGCCTTTGATTGCAGGAACACTCATTATTGCCGCCAGCATGTTCGCGGCGGCGCAAGGACAAACGGCGGCTAGTCCGAGCGCTGCGAACAGCAAGGTCGTCCATACCACAAAGGCGATGCACTACGGCCAGGTTGGCACGGTGAAGATCCCATTCCAGGCATCTGAACAGATGTCGGGGGCGACAGGCGAAGCCAAAATCGAGGGCAAGAAGAACAACATCGAAGTCGATGCGAAGTTTCTGGGGCTCGAAGACCCCTCCAAGTTCGGACTTGAATATTTGACATATGTTCTGTGGGCGGTCTCTCCGCAAGGCCGCGCGGTGAACCTGGGGGAGCTTACGCTGGATCATGGTAAGGGCCGCCTGAAGACCTTCACCGACATGCAGACGTTCGGCATGATCGTCACCGCCGAACCCTACGCCGCCGTTTCACAGCCGGGCAATACGGTTGTTTTTGAGAACGTGGTGGCGGGAGAAGATATCGCGGCGACTTATGAGTTACTGGCGAAGGGGACCTATTCTTCGGTGAACACCCACATCCAGGATGCGATCTTCGGAATCGATCCGACCACGCCGCGCGAACTGTTTGAGGCGCGCAATGCGGTGCGGATCGCGCACCTTTCGGCGGCCGATAAATACGCTCCCCTCATTATTGCGAAGGCGGACGAGCAGTTAAAAGAAGCCGAGTCGGCGTATCGCAGCAAACAGGATAAGCGATCGATCGAAGCGGCCGCTCGCGAGGCCGCGCAAATTGCGGAAGAAGCGCGGGTCATGGCAGTGAAACAGAAAGCCGAAGATGAGGCGCAGACGCAGGCGGCTGCGGATAAGAAAGCGGCCGACGAGCGTGCAGCGCGAGCGCGGGCGGACGCTGACGCGCAGGCAAAAGCGCGTGCCGACGCGGATACTGCGCGTGCACAAGCCGAGATGGCGAAGGCGGAGGCGCAAAAGGCCGCCGCAGAGGCGGCTCGTCAGAAGCAGGAGGCCGAACAGGCAAAAGCGGAAGCTCTCGCCCAGCAGCAAGCTCTGGCGGCCGAAGCCGACAAGGCGCGCCAGGCCGCTGCTCAATCCGATCAACTACGGCAGCAGGCGGAAAAAGAAAAGCAGGATCTTCGCGCTCGCCTCTTGCAGCAATTGAATACCGTGCTTGCCACTCGCGACACCGCGCGCGGCCTCATTGCGAACATGTCTGACGTGCTGATCAAGACCGGCAGTTTCGAGTTGTTGCCGGGTGCGCGCGAGCGGCTGGCCAAGGTCTCAGGGATCGTGCTCGCCTATCCCACGCTGCACTTGTCAGTCGAGGGTCACACCGACAGCGTTGGCAGTGATGAGTACAATCAACAACTTTCCGAGAAGCGCGCTCAAGCGGTGCGCGATTACTTTGTGCAGCAGGGCATTCCTTCGGACGCGGTCGCTGCCAGTGGTTTTGGAAAAACGGCGCCAGTCGCATCCAACGATACCGCGGATGGCCGGAAACAGAATCGGCGGGTCGAACTTGTGCTTTCCGGAGACGCCATCGGGGGTCTTGGCGGCGGCAACTTGCCCAACGAGACAGCTTCCACACAGCAGCGCTAAGCTCGATTCGAAAAGGGGCATGCCTGGTGAAGGATGCCCCCTTCCATTTTCGCGTCGGGGAGAGGCTCGCCTGCTCAGACGTTAAAATCAGGCAATGGAAACCGGGTTCCAATGCGCCGGGTGCGGAGAATGGAACGAGACCTCGGTGGACGAATCCGCCGGCGCGGTCCAGAATTACGTGGAGGATTGCCAGGTATGCTGCAAGCCGAACCTGCTGCATATTTTCTACCATCCTGAGGTGGAAGAATACTCAATCACTGCGGAGCTTGAGTAAGGCCCTTATCGAGTGGGTTCGGAGTGACGGGTCTGCCATCAGATAGATTCGCTGGGCTCCAGGACAGGCGATATAGTTAGGCGTCGTCGCTGGTGCGACCGGAAGACCGTGTAGCGAAGGAGAACAGAGGCTATGTCAACCTACAGCCCATCCACGGGACGGATGGTTTCTCACAACATGGTCACCACGCAGTTCGAACTGGACGGCTACAAAGTTAGCCGAACATTAGGAGTGGTGCGCGGCATCGTGGTTCGCTCGCGATCCATCTTCGGCACCATCGGCGCCGGCTTGCAGACGCTGGTCGGCGGCAATATCACATTGCTCACCAATCTCTGTGAGAAGACGCGTTCGGAAGCGTTCGACCTGATGCTGCAGCACGCCGCTGAACTCGGCGGCAATGCCGTGGTCGGAGCGCGCTACGATGCCACCGAAATCATGCAAGGGGTCACCGAGGTCTTGGCCTACGGGACGGCCGTGTTCGTGGAGCCTACGAAATAGCAATCCGGTCCGGCCGGACATTTTTCAGATATGGCGAAATGCGCCCAATGTGGCCGGATGCTTCCAGCATTTTCCTTCCAGAGAATCTGCCAATGGTGCGTCCGGCATGAAGCCGCACAACGCGGCGAGGAACCGGAGAACGCCATCCAACCGGTGATGCCCGTCCCCTGGGCGGCAGGCGATTCGTCAGGAGTAATCGTAACCCAGGCATTCTTCGGAATTAACATTGCGGTTTTCGCGGCCATGGCTCTGCAGGGCATCGCCATGGATCCCAATTCTCAACAGCTGATTCACTGGGGAGCTAACTTTGGACCGCTGACGCTGGGCGGACAGCCTTGGCGATTGCTGACCTGCACGTTCGTGCATATCGGGTTGCTGCACATCTTTTTCAACATGTGGTGCCTGTGGGATCTGGGTGCGATGTGCGAGTCGCTTTACGGACATTGGACGTTCGCGGCGGTGTACCTGATTTCCGGCGTGGCGGCGAGTCTGACCAGCGTGTGGTGGAGGTCGGTCGGCGTGAGTGCCGGCGCGTCGGGAGCGATTTTCGGGATTGTCGGCGCGCTAATCGCTTCGCACTACCTGGGCGAGTTTTCCGCTCCGGGATTTGCAGTGCGGTCCCGGCTTCGAAGTGTCCTGATATTCGCAGGCTATGCCTTGCTTTTTGGGGCAGTCTCCGGCCGCACCGACAATGCGGCCCATATCGGCGGGCTGGTTACGGGATTGATCTTCGGCGCACTGATCGCACGGGCCGCTCCGGAACGCGATTCGCTGCGTAGGATTGGAGTGGTGCTATGCGTGGGCCTGCTCGTACTTGGCGGCGGAGCGTGGTTGCACCAGTCTCGCAGTTATCTTATTCACGCACAGCGCGGTGATGCACTCGTTGAAGAAAACAAGACCGATGAAGGCGCGGCTGAATTCCAATTGGCGATTCGCCAGCGTCCCGATTATTTGCCCGCACATTTTGGACTGGCGCACGCCTATTTCGATAAGGGCCGGTTCAATGAGGCGGAAGCTGAACTCAGTCGTGTGCTCCAGTTGCAGCCCGGCCACGCAGGCGCCAAATACGAACTTGGCATGGTCTATTTGCATCAGCAACGGATCGTGGAATCGAAGGGCGAATTCATGGAGTTGCTGCGCACCGACAAGAACGATGCCTATGCGCATCTTGGTCTGGGCATGGCACTGGCGGCAGAGCAGAACCATCGGGGCGCATTGCAGGAATTCAAAACAGATCGGCTTGGAAGAAACCAAGCTGAAGCAGTACGACGAAGCCATTGCCGCCTTCCGCAAACAACTAGAAAACTGGGGCGACGACTACGACACCGAGACCGCCCTTGCCGAGGCTTATCAGGCCAAAGGCATGTTGAGCGAAGCCAAAGATGCGCTCGAAAAAGCAGGGAAGTTGAAAAAGGAAAAATAGCGAAAAGTTTTCCCGCGTTCCGCCTTCCTGGAACTGACGTCAACCTCCCGAACCCTCAAACGTCTCCCGCAGCAATCTTTCCAGAACTCTCTGGCGATGCGCGAAAGTGGCCTTCATCTGCCGCTCCACGAACAGTCGTTGCGCCGTCGCTCCCAACACGCCGTATCCGATCTCGTATTCGATTCGGTCGCACACCCGCGTGCCTTCCATCCCATCTCTCTCCTGTGGGAGGAGTTCATGATGATGCCGCCAGCTCTGAAATGGCCCCGTGACCTGGATGTCGGCGAAGTGATGGTTCCACTCGAATTCTGTGATCCGCGCGATCCACCGCTGATGAAAGGGAAGTGGCCCCGCCATCCGAAACGAAGTCACAATTTCCGAACCAATTCCGGCCAGCTGGTCCGATGCTTTGCGTGAGTTGGAAGCGGGCGCAGGCGGAGGAGCTACCAATGAGAGATGTTCGATGCGCGTGCTGATATTCGGCGGCATGATGCGCGGCAAGTTCCTGGGGTCGGCGAAGAAAAAGAAGACGTCCTGATGTGGAAAGGGAACCCACTGCACGAATTCAAGCCGATAAGACACGCGTTCTCATTTGCGGGCACTCGTTATCCACAGAAATTTTCTGAGCGCAAGCGAAATCCAAGGCGAACAAACAGGAAAAGAACCAATCGTCTAAACGCAACATCTTGTGGTCACCACAACAGTAAGCTACTAGACCTCGCGCTTTTAAAAAGCACCCCTAGGGCCCACCTCTAACCTTGAACTTTGTTGTTGACAACAAACCATTTAGGCGTAGGATGTGGGCAAAAGTGGTAGAAAGTGGTCTAGACGGTAGAGGTCGTGGGCAGCGGTGATAACTTTTGAGGCGCCAGTGGAAATTAAGGCTGACACCCTGAAAAATAGCCCGAACGAACCGGTAATGACCACGTTGCAAGCCGCTTTTACCTCCTCCCTTGTTGCTGTGGTAGCAACTGTCAGCTGTACCGGACGCCCTCACCGGCGCAAACGAACCTATGTTTCGCGGCAATCACCCAACTCGCGTCGACGACAAAGGGCGTCTCAAGGTCCCGGCCGAGTTCAAGCGCGTGATCGACGAGAAATACGGCACGCAATTCTACATCACAAGTTTGGACGGGAAGGTTGCCCAGATATATCCCTTCGAAGAATGGGAGCGGATCGAGCAGAAGCTGGCCAATCTCTCGACCTTCAATCCCACGAAGAAGAAGTTCCTTTCGCGGGTGAACTACTGGGGGCAGCAGGTAGAGATGGACGGCCAGGGCCGGTTGCTGGTTCCGCAGTTGCTGCGCGAGAACGCGGCCATCAAGGGCGAAGTCGCGGTGCTGGGGAACTTGACCTATCTGGAAGTGCGCAACATGGAAGCGTTGCAGACGGAGATCGAGACCGAGTCATTCACCACGGAAGATGAGAAGACGCTCGACGATCTGGGCATCTAGTGGACGAGGGTTTTGGAGTAGACACCCCCGAGCGGGGGCATGGTGGCAAGCGTGGCCATGTACCGGTTCTTTTAAAAGAAGCGATCGATTTTCTAGCCATCCGGCAAGGTGGAACCTATATCGACGCCACGGTGGGCTTGGGCGGGCACAGTTACGAAATAGCAAAACGCCTCGGCGCAGCGGGACATTTGATTGGGGTCGATAAGGATCCGGCAGCGCTGGAAATCGCGCGGACAGTCGTTGGCCGCTCGTTGTTGGACGTTGGCAAAGTCCCGGGTGAGCCTCAGGCGACTGGGGACGAGCGGACTGACTGGCCTTCGGTGGAATTGCGGCATGGATCGTTTGCGGACTTAGCCAACGACCAACGGCCAATGACCATCGACGGGTTGCTCGCCGATCTCGGCGTCAGCAGCCTGCAGCTCGACAATGCCACGCGCGGATTCAGTTTTCAGGCGGAAGGACCGCTGGACATGCGCATGAATACGCAGTCCGGCGAGACCGCCGAACAAGTGGTAAATCAGGTTGACGAGGTCACACTTGCCAACCTGATTTACGAATTCGGTGAGGAAAGGAGGTCGCGGAGAATCGCCAGAGCCATTGTCCGGTCGCGGCCGATACGGAGTACCGCGCAACTTGCGGAAATCGTTTCAGCCGCGGCCCGGCCAATGAACCAGGCGGAAAGAAGAATTCATCCCGCGACGCGCACCTTTCAAGCTCTCCGAATCTTCGTAAACCGCGAACTAGACGACCTGCGGGACCTGCTCAAAGCAGCCCCGCGGCTGCTGAAACCCGGAGGCAGGCTGGTGATCATCAGTTTCCACTCGTTGGAGGACCGCATCGTGAAAGATGCTCTCCGCGAGGGTGCGAAACAAGGTCAATATCAGCTCCTCACGAAAAAGCCGGTGACCGCCACCGAAGAAGAGATCGATCGCAACCCGCGGTCCCGCAGCGCGAAGCTGCGAGCGGCGGAACGAATTTAGAAGTTTTACTCGGGAGAATCCGCCCGAGTCCCCAGCGTGACCGCTTCTTGCGTTGGGGTCGATCGTGGGTGAAGGCAGCCCGGCACGTGCCAGGGAAGGCGTGCCGGGGCAAGGTTCCGGAACGGCGTCACCGTCTGAGATGGAAATTTAGGACAAGGAGTCAGGCCATGTACACGGGAACATTGATTAAGGAATTGATGGCGGTAGTCGAACGCGTCGAAGCTCGCGTTCGTGACGCGAATCCGGAGAACGAACTGGAGCGCTGGTATACAGCTCAGCACCAGACCGTGCGGCTCGAAGCAGAGCTGGTCGGGGTGGCCTAGAATGACGGCGGCAAGCGCAGCCTCATCCAGCCGGCGCCAGTCTTTCTGGGTCGGAACTCCCGAGATTTATTTTGCCAAGACCATCGACAACTCCCGCCTGGTGAAAGTCGAAGACCCGCGCCGTGGCCGCGAGATGCGCCAATTCAGTATCGCGCTCTGCTGCCTGTTTCTCCTGGTGATGACGTATGCCTGGCAGCATTTCAAGGCCATCGAGTACGGCTACCAGATCGAGTCACTCAAGATGCAGCGCGATAGCTTGGTCGAAATGAATCGCGAGCTGCACCTGGAAGATGCCTCGCTGCGCAATCCCGAGCGGATCGATACCATGGCGCGCAAGCTGGGATTGCAGTCGCCCCAAGCCGGACAGGTCATGCGGCTCGATGGATCGGCCGAAGGTGGCGCTCCGGTGATGGCAAGCGCAAGTCCGATTTCCGTGATCTCGGCACGATAAGCAGTAGCCGAGCGGCTCTCGGCACGGAAGGCAAGGGTTGGGCCCTTCCCCATGCAACGTTTTGGCGGCTTCGCGAAGATGGCGAGCCGCCATGTTTGTCTCTAGATAGGCTTTAGCAGTTAGCAAGTAACATTTAACAAACCGAAGCACTGCAGGGTAGATGCCAAATGCCAAGTGCCAAATGACAAGGGATTAGAGGCGCATTCGATAGGCAGGATATCTAACATTGGCAGCGAGCAAGTCCATTGCCGGGAATCATCGTCTGTATATCCTCGCTGGACTGCTTTTGTTTTGGTTCAGTGTTATCTGTTTGCGCCTGGTCTATCTTCAAATTTTCCGTTACGGCGAGTTCCAGCAGCGCGCCGATCATCAGCAACAACGCTCCATCAACGTCTCCGCCAAGCGGGGCATAATCTTCGATCGTCAGGGCAATGAACTGGCCATGTCGGTCATGATCGACTCTGCCTTCGCCGTGCCCAGCGAGGTGGCTGACCTTCCGACCGCCATTTCCTTGATCTCGCGCATCACGGGGGACGATGCCCGGATGGTTTTGGCCGATTGTCGCGCCCACAAGACCTTCTGCTCGGTCGCTCGCAAAGCCAACGCCGAAACCACCGAGCGCATCCGCGCTCTGAACTTGCAGGGCATCCACTTCCAGAAAGAATCCAAGCGGTTCTATCCCAAGCGTGAGCTGGCGGCGCAAGTGCTTGGCTATGTTGGTACCGACGACGGCGGCCTCAGCGGCATCGAGCGCGAATACGACGAGCAACTGCGTGGCCAGCCCGGGCGCATGCAAATTTCCGTCGACGCACGAAAAAAATGGTTCGCGCGTATCGAGAGGCAACCCGAGGCGGGCAGCAATCTCGTTCTCACCGTCGACGAAAAGATCCAATACATCGCCGAGCGGGAACTCGAGCAGGCTATCCATGATACCCATGCCATTGCTGGTACTGTGATCGTCGAAAACCCACGCACCGGGGAAATCCTCGCACTGGCGAATCGGCCGACGTTCAATCCCAACCTCAAAAAAGAGATTAAGAACGAAGCTCTGAAAAATCGCGCTGTCAGCGACCAAACTGGTTACCATCTCGGGTGCGCTCGAAGAAAAGCTCACCAAGCCCGAAGAAATGTTCGACTGCCAGATGGGCTCCATTGTGATTAACGGCATGCGCATCCGTGACAGTAAGCCGCATGGAGTGCTATCGGTCGCCGACGTGCTGGCAGAGTCAAGCGATGTGGGTGCGATTAAAATCGCCCTTCGTCTCGGGGAAGATCGCTTCTACAAATACATTCGCGCCTTTGGTTTCGGCCAGCAGACGGGAATCGAGTTGCCAGGAGAAACCCGGGGCATGACGAAGCCGGTAAATCGCTGGTCGAAAGTGTCCATTGGGGCGATTTCGATGGGGCAGGAAATCGGGGTGTCTGCGGTACAGCTTGCGGCCATGGTCTCGACGTTTGCCAATGACGGGGTTTGGGAAGCGCCCCGCATTGTTGCCACCACCATGTCCCCGCAGAGTATGCCGCAGACCATTGCATTCCATCCCGAACACGAACGGCGCGTAATTTCTCCGATCACTGCGGCGCAAATGCGCCAAATGATGCACGGTGTCGTGCTGCATGGAACGGGCCGCAAGGCAGTGCTCGAGGGCTATACCTCCGCCGGAAAGACAGGAACCGCGCAAAAGGTGGATCCCAACACCGGCGCCTACTCCCATACCAAGTACGTGGGATCGTTCGCGGGCTTTGCTCCCATTAACAATCCCGCGATCACCGTGGCCGTGATTCTGGACTCCGCAGTCGGACTTCATCAGGGCGGTCAGGTAGCGGCTCCGGTCTTCCAGCGAATCACTCAGCAGGTGCTC
>QIAI01000060.1:0-2143 GCA_003224995.1 Acidobacteriota bacterium | reverse complement strand
CGCCAGCGGCAGCCTCCGTGCCCTCGCCGAATATGCCGGAAGCCGCTAAAGCTTCCGCGAACGGCACCGTGGTTCTGGAGGCCGAGCAAGGAGGGATCGAGGTCCCGTCCTTCCTGGGCAAGAGCGTCCGCGGCGCATTGGAGATCGCGCAGGATAGTGGGCTCGAGCTAAACCCGGTCGGCAGCGGGATTGCCCGCGAACAATCCCCGGTCCCAGGGACCCACGTCACTGCCGGTTCGCGCGTGCTCGTGAAGTTCGGCCGCTAGCTCCGGTTCAAGTTCGCCGAGACGATTCCGGCGGTCTTTCCTATCCACAGACGCGACTTGTTCTTGCGATTCTCGGTCACTCAACACGGCAACATGTCGGAACCCCGGTATGCACTAAAATCACGAGAATGACTTTTCAGCAGATTTTGCATGGAGCGGAGGTCCTTGCTCAAAACGGCGATTGTGATATCCGGGGCCTCGCCTATGATTCGCGGCAGATAAAAAAGGGATTCCTTTTCGTTGCCATGCGAGGCGAAAGCAGCGACGGCAATCGCTTCATCGACGAAGCCATCAGCGCCGGAGCCGTTGCCGTGGTTACGGATTCAGCCGCGGAGCAGCCTCGCGCCGGAGTCGCATGGGCGCAGGTGCCGCACGGACGTCGTGCACTCGGACGCTTGAGTGCGAACTTCTATAAACGACCTGCAGAGCGAATGGCGGTCACAGGGATTACAGGCACGAACGGCAAGAGCACCACGACTTTCCTGCTGGAATCGATTCTTGCCAAGGCGGGACGAAAGAGCGTGCTGGTGGGGACCATCGAATATCACGTGGCCGGACTCGTGCTGGCTGCGCCGCACACTACCCCTGAATCACTGGAATTGAATCGCTTTCTGGCCGATGGACTCGCTCACGGCGCCAGCGAAGCTGTGATGGAGGTGTCCTCGCATGCCCTCGAACAGCAACGCGTGTTTGCCGTGCCTTTCGATGTTGCCGTTTTCACAAACCTCACCCGGGACCACCTCGACTATCACCACACCATGCAAGCGTATTTTGATGCCAAGCGAATCCTGTTTGAAGGGTGCGGCACTGAGGCCCCGCGCTGTGCGGTCGTGAACATCGACGATGAGTATGGCGTGAACCTTGCCAAGATCAGCAAGAAGCTGAGTTCCATGACGTATACCTACGGTTGGGACACGGGTGATGTGCATGCGCGCTCGGTGGCGATCGACTCGAGCGGAACGCGATTCGAGATGACTACACCGGAAGGCTCGATTGCAATCTTTTCACCCATGATCGGCAGGGTGAACGTCTACAACATTCTGGCTGCCGCGGGAGCCGCCATGGCGCGCGGATGTTCTTCGGAAGCAATCGCGCAGGGAGTGGCCGCATTGGTTCGCGTTCCGGGACGATTCGAGCGCGTGGATTGTGGTCAGCCCTTTTCGGTCGTGGTGGACTACGCGCACACTGACGATGCCCTACGAAACCTGACGGCGTTAGCCCGCGAGTTCGTTAACCACGGTGGGCAGAAAAGACGCGTCCTTGCAGTTTTTGGTTGCGGCGGCGACCGGGACCGCGCCAAACGCCCCTTGATGGGCGAAGCGGCAGGCCGGGGAAGTGACTTTGTCGTACTCACTTCTGACAATCCACGCAGCGAGGACCCGTTGGCGATTATGAATGATGCGGTAGTTGGTCTGCAGCGTTCCGGCGTCAAGTATGCGAGGGAGCCCGACCGGCGGACGGCAATTTCGCTGGCGATTGCTGAGGCCGCACCGGGAGACATCGTTCTGATCGCAGGAAAAGGCCACGAGAAGGTGCAAGTCTCCCGAGAGGGTTCGCTGCCCTTCGACGATGTGGAAGTGGCGCGGGAGGTTCTGGCGGGAGTTGGCTATGAATGTCAGGCAGCGAAAGCCGGTGCAGGCCAGAAGGCATGAAGCTGCCGCTTTCCAAAATCGAGGAGCTTTTGAGTGCAACCGGTGAATGTGAACTGAAAGAGGTTGCGCACGGCTACTCGATTGACTCGCGCACGATCAAGCCCGGTGAGCTGTTTTTCGCGGTACAGGGCGAGCGTCTCGATGGCCACGATTTTGTCCAGCAAGCCCTGGAGCGCGGAGCCGTTTCCGCTATCGTGCGCAAGGATCAGATTGCACGGTTTACCG
>QIAI01000059.1 GCA_003224995.1 Acidobacteriota bacterium | reverse complement strand
CGTAGAGATGCCGATCGCGGAGAAGATGCATGCCATCCTGCATCACGGAAAATCTCCCCGCGAAGCCATTCATGAATTAATGACGCGCAGCGCGAAGAGCGAGACTGGGTTGTAGGACTCAGGTGTTAGGTGTCAGGTGTCAGGTGTCAGGTGTTAGGTCTTAGGTCTCGGTTTTCAGGTGTCAACTCTCTTCCATGCTTCCAATATCAGCGATCGTTGGAATCTTTCTCGCCGTTAGAGACGCTCGAAGGTGCCCAGTTCCCTCTCGGATTCCGTGAGAGCTTCGCATTCCAGGTCAATGGATTCGTACTCTGCCAAATGAGCACTGCGGAACGCCTCATAAGCCTGCTTCGAGGTCCAAAAATCGAGCGTGATATAGCGATTGGAATCCTTCAAGTCCCGGTTTAACTCTGTCCCGATATAACCCTCGCCCTGCCTGAGCAATTCAGCCCAGACGCCTTCCGAGCCATACGCCTCTTCGAAGCGGTCTTCGAAGCCCTTTTTCGGACGACACTCCCAGACCACGAGATAGCCCCAGGTGGCGGTGTTTTCCATGACGTGAGCATCCTACGCGATTTGGGGAGCTGATTTTTGTGTAGGGTGTCGTCCTGAGAGCTAAGACCTGAGCCCTGAGACCCGAAACCTAAGGCCTAAGACTTGAAGTGCCAAACTTCTTCGAAAAGCAGTCTGGATTTCATACTTTCGTAACCTGGGCCAGCCTTCAGTTTGGCAGGTCTGCCCCACTTCCACAGTAGAATTTAAGGGAATCCCCCAGTGCGTCGCGCAGCTTGCAGGCGTGTGCCTTTAGCTATCTTGTCGCTAAAAGTGTCCAATCCCGCTCGCATTCCGATCCTCTACGTCATCCTGGGCGTACTGGTCGCGATCAGTGTTGTCCCCATGTACTTCTATTCGGCGCAGGTGGAGTCGATTAATCGCGACCGCCTGAAGACCAACGAAATGCTGTTGCAGAACACGGTCACCCGTTCGCTGGCCGACGACATTTCGCAGCATGAGGCCTCGCTACGCAGGATGCTGTCGAACCTGGCTTCAGCCATTCAGGTGGCCAGCGGCAACGATATCGCCGCCGAGCATGTGGAGCGGCCGGAATTGCGCGCGCTGCTGGAAAACTTCGTTTCTTCATCCGACGACATTGCGTACGCCACCCTGCTGAATGCCGAGGCCAAGGGCATTTCGGCGGGAAGAATCGCGCCCGATGCTTTCCTGCGCCGGGAGTTGGAACGCGGCTTCGCAGCCGCCCGCGAAGGCCGTGCTTACACCGGGCAGACGCTGGTGGAAGGCAGCGGCAAGTCGGCGCGCACCGTCGTGCTGGTAAGCAGTCCGGTGATGTATGGCGGACGGTTCTTAGGGATGATCGGATCGGTGGTCGACCTGCAATTCCTGATCCGTCGTCTGGAGGAAGTCAGCCGGGCCGGCTTGACGCCCTACGTCGTGGACGCGCAGGGCCGCCTCGTGGCCGCGACCCACGCCAGTTACGCCACCGGTCAGGACATGAAGCATCTGGAGATCGTGCGCAACTTCGTCGACGAGGGCAGCAAAGCGCAACTGGCGGCTACCAAGGAATTCACCATTCAGGAAGGCAAGGAGAGCATCGAGATGTTGGGGACGTATAGTCCCGTAACCTCGCTGGATTGGGCGGTGGTGGTGCAAAAGCCGCGGTTGGAGGCTTACCGCGGAGTGTTCGAGATGCAGCATACGGCCCGCTTACTTGCATTGCTGGCCGTACTGGCCAGCATCATGGTGAGTTTTTATGCCGCGCGGCGCATCGCGAATCCCCTCAAAGTTCTCACCGAATCGAGCCGGGCGATTGCGCGCGGAGATTTTTCCAAGCGCGTCGAGTTACGCAGCCGCACCGAAATCGGCGAACTGGCCGACACCTTCAACATGATGTCGGAAGAGCTGCAGCGCTTCGTCGAGGACTTGCAGCGGGCCGCGGAAGAAAAGAAAAGGACCCGTACACCCGCGGCCATTCCGATCGCGTGACCCGCTATTCCCTGTTGATCGCGCGCGAAATGGGATTGGACGATGAGTTCTTGGAGATTCTACGGATTTCAGCGCAACTGCATGATGTGGGCAAGATCGGGATTGAGGATCACATTCTGAAGAAGCCCGGCGCGCTCACCCCGGAAGAATTCGAGATCATGAAGACGCACACCACCAAGGGTGCGAATATTCTGCGGCCGGTGAGCCAGCTGAAAGAAATGCTGCCGGGCATTGAATTGCATCACGAAGCCCTGGATGGACGCGGCTATCCTTACGGGTTGCAGGGAGATCAGATCCCGTTGCTGGCGCGCGTCATTGCAGTGGCCGACACATTCGATGCGCTGACCACGAATCGTCCCTATCAACGGGCTCATGAGCCCCAGGAAGCGTTGAAGATCATACAGGGACTGGTAGGCAAGCGGCTTGATCCCCTGGCCGTCGCCGCGCTCATTGCCGTACTTGAACGCGGAGAAATTAAAGTTCGGAGACTGGTGCGCGCGCAGGCTACGCCGCCACCTTTGCCCGGGGGAGCGTCTGATTCCCCCGCGCCCGTTCCCGCAGTTACTGCTCCTGCCCCGGTTGCGGTTGAAGTTGCACTCGATAGCAAGGCCGCGGCTGCCAGCGCGGCATCCTCACCGGCTCCGCTTGATCCGGTTGCAGAGACGACCCGCTTTTAGTTCCCGAAGGATGATATGCGGGCGAGGACGTTTCGCCTGCAACCACCTTCCACGCGGCATCGAAGCCAAGCCATCCTGCTCACCTTGCGATCAGTCGGTTATACCTTCCACACCGGCTCGGGCCGCTGTCGCTATAATGAAAGTTTCACTCCAGCAGGCGCATTCATTATGATTCAGACCCTTTTTGGCAGCCTCGAAGAGCAGCAGAAGCCGAGTTTCCTTGACCGGATGAAGGAAGCGGTCACGCGCACCCGCGAAAACCTCGCCGAGCGCATCGAGGAAGCGGTTTCCTTCAACAAGGAAATCGACCGCAATACGCTCGACGACCTGGAAGCCACGCTGATCGGGGCCGATCTGGGTACCACCACCACCCATGAAGTACTGGACAAGCTGCGCGAGAAGGCGGATCGCAAGCAGATCAAGGATGTCGAGGAGTTGAAGCGCCTCCTGAAAGAAGAGCTCCTGGCAATACTGACCGCCGCGAATTCTCGCCCGGTGCAGAAGGTGGACGGCACTCCGGAAGTGATCCTCGTGGTCGGAGTGAACGGAACAGGAAAGACCACGACCATCGGCAAGCTGGCGCAGGTCTTTCGGTCCCAAGGCAAGAACGTGCTGATGTGTGCCGCCGATACCTTTCGCGCAGCGGCGATCGAACAACTGGAAATCTGGGGCCAACGCACCGGCACAGAAGTAATCAAAACCAAGGCGGGCGGAGATCCGGCGGCGGTGCTATTCGATGCGCTCCAGGCTGCGACCGCTCGCAAGACGGACTACGTCGTGGTCGACACGGCGGGGCGTCTTCACACCAAAGCCAACTTGATGTTGGAACTCGACAAGATGCGGCGAACCGCGCAGCGCATTGTCCCCGGGGCTCCCCATGAGACATTACTGGTCATGGACGCGACCACCGGGCAGAACGGCTTGCAGCAAGCGCGTTTGTTCACCGAAGCCGCCGGAGTGACGGGCATTGTGCTCACCAAGCTTGACGGCACGGCCAAAGGCGGAGTGGTGGTGGCCATCTCGCGCGAGTTGGGACTTCCCGTGCGCTATGTGGGAGTGGGAGAAAAGGCCGGAGACCTGTTGCCGTTCGATCCCAAAGAATTCGTGGATTCCCTGTTTGCGTGAAGCGGGAAGCGTAAAGCTGAGGAGCAGGACATGGCCAATGGCTCGCAATCACGGCTTCGACATTTGCTGGATCGGGTGCGGCGGTGGTCGAACAAAGAACCCGACTTTCCCGGCGATCCTTTCGCCTATCGCATGGCGCCGCTTCGGAGCGGACCGAAAGGACGCAGTGGCGCAGCGGCCGTCGCGGAGCCCGACGAAGAGATGGGCACCAGCTTTGCCATTCGATTCTTTGGTCCCTTCTTCTCCATCTCCAAGGGCCCGTCTCGTCATGAGCGATCACCACACGGACGAAGAATTTCTGCGCCAGGCACTCGGCTTGGCGCGGCGTGGTATCGGACTCACTTCTCCCAACCCGAATGTCGGCGCCGTGATCGTGGGCGACGATGGCGAAATCTTGGGAACTGGCTCGCACACCTACGATGGCCTGAAGCACGCCGAGATTCTGGCCCTGGAGCAAGCTGGCGAGCGGGCGCGTGCGGCCACCATGTACGTCAACCTGGAGCCGTGCTCGCATCAGGGACGCACCGGTCCCTGTGCGGATGCTTTGATTGCCGCAGGCATTCGCCGCGTCGTCGCGGGAGTGCTGGATCCGAATCCATTGGTAAGTGGCCAGGGCTTTGCACGGCTGCGTGAGGCGGGCGTTTCAGTGGCATCGGGGTTCCTGGCGGAAGAATGCCGCGACCTCAACGAAGCCTTCGCCAACTACATCCGCCGCCGCGTCCCGCTCGTCACTTTGAAGACAGCCATGACGCTGGACGGCAAGATTGCGCCCCCGCCCGGCGAGTCGGAAAATCCCACCGCGCTGGGTTCGGCCGCGGTGAGTGGCGGATGGATTACCAGCGAAGTCGCGCGCGCGCACGTGCAACAATTGCGCCATCAGAGTGACGCCATTCTTGTGGGTGTAGGCACCATCATTGCCGACGATCCCCTGCTCACCGATCGCAGTGGCCTGCCGCGCCGGCGCCCGCTGCTGCGGGTCATCGTAGATTCGCGCCTGCGGCTCCCGTTGGAGTCTCGCTTAGTTCGAAGTGGGCACGAGGACTTGCTGGTAATTTGTTCGTTCGCCGAAGAAAAGAGAAAACAGACTCTGCGCGAGCACGGCATTCGAGTGGAGCAGTTGCCGGCGGCCACCACCGATGGCCGGCCAAACCTGGAGAAGCTGGTCGAACTGTTAGGCCAGCTCGAAATCACCAGCCTGCTGGTTGAGGGCGGCGCCATGATCAACTGGGCGGCACTGCATTCCGGAATCGTGGATAAAGTTTTCCTCTACTACGCCCCGAAAATTCTCGGCGGCAGCGGGGCCATTCCGTTTGCCACGGCCTCCGGTTTCAAGACCATGAGCGATGCGGCCAACGTCAAGTCCATCCGCCTGCATCGCTTCGGCGAAGATTTCGCAGTGGAGGGATATTTGCGCGATCCTTATCGGGACTAACATCACGACGTTCCCCTCAGTACTCGTTTGGCTTAACCCCGCGCTCCGGCAGTGACCTCGCTCCTCTGCCACCGTCTAACCGTGATGTTGATCTCGGGCCCGCACCCCTCAACCATCAGAACACTCAATGACAGGAAGGTAATCCAATGAAGAAGCTACCCGTTTTCCTGGCTTTCCTTGCGCTCTGCAGCCCTCCGTGGCGCCTCCAGGCTCAAGTCTTGTCGGAGCTTACGCTTCCTCCTAACGGAGCAAACGAGAGGGCGGAGGCGACGCAATGGATCGGATTGGTAAAAATCACGATTGATTATCACAGCCCCAATGTCCATGGCGGAACGGGTGCAGATCGAACCGGGCACATCTGGGGTGAATTGGTAAAGTATGGCTTCTTTGATGAAAACCTGGGGCCTTCGCGGGCAACTCCGTGGAGGGCAGGAGCCAATGAAACCACCACGATCAGTTTCTCGCATGATGTAAGGATCGACGGCAAGGAACTGAAAGCGGGAACCTACGGCCTCTTCCTCGAATTGGAGAAGGACGGCCCCTGGATGTGGATTTTCTCCCAGGATTCGACGGGCTGGGGCAGCTTTCAATACGATCCGAAGCACGATGCAATGCGAGTTCCAGCCACCCCGCAAGACGCTCCCTATACGGAATTCCTGACCTACGGATTTGATGAGCGGCGGCCAGATTCAGCCTTGGCGTACTTGCAGTGGGAAAGGAAGCGCATCGCCTTCAAGATCGATGTGCCTGACGTGAATGAGCTGTACGTGGCACAGATCCGGAGGGATCTGCAGGGCTGGCCCGGGTTCAAGTATCAGAACTGGCAAATCGCCGCCCAGTTCTGCGCGAATCACAAAATTAATCTCGAGGAGGCCTTGGTCTGGGCGAACAAGGCGATCACAGAGCCCTTCAAGGGGCCAACGCGCGGACACGAAGACTCTTCAACTTTAGCCACCAAGGCGGCGGTGCTTCAGGCAATGGGACGAAATTCCGAGGCCGATGCCACCATTGACAAGGCGTTGAGCTTACCCGAACCCGACGTGGTTCGCATTTATTCTTATGCGTCGAGTGTGCTCACGGCCGGCAGGAAGGATAAGGCACTGGAGATTTTTAAGGCCAACCAGCGATTGCATCCCGGCGAGAAATTCTGGACGGCTCTGGGACTTGCACAAGGCTACACGGCGATGGGTGACAAGGAGAACGCCATAAAGAATTGGGAAGCAGCATTGGCGGATGTTCCGGCTGTGGCCAAGTCCGACGTCCCGGCCTACGAGAAGTCTTTAAGAGAATTGAAGGAGGGCAAGTAGTTCGTTCCGGGAAATCCGCTCGATTCCTGCTGCTTATGTCGGTTCTTTCACCGGTAGCCGATTTAGTATGAATGTGGAGGCATTCATGTTTACCGGCATCGTTGAAGAAGTAGGCAAGGTCACGAGCATTCGGGAAGAACGAGGCACGCGGCGGTTGACAGTAGCGGCTTCGCACTTAATCAAGGAATTGAAGAAGGGCGATTCCATTGCGGTGAGCGGAGTTTGCCTGACGACGGTGGGGATTTCTCCGAAGTCGGTCAGCTTCGATCTGGCGGAGGAGACCTGGAATCTGACCTCGTTCTCGCGGATGCACGAGGGCGCGCTCGTCAACCTGGAGCTTCCCATGCGCGCCGATGGCCGCTTTGGCGGACACGTCGTGCAAGGCCATGTCGACGGCACCGGAGAATTCGTTGCTCTGGATCGCATTCCGGGCGCCGAGGATTACTGGCTGCACATTCGCATTCCGGCAGAGCTGACCCGTTACGTCATCTTCAAAGGATCCCTTAGCATCGAAGGCATCAGCCTCACGGTGGCCAAGATCGAGGGAACCGAAGTCACCGTCGCGATCATTCCGCACACCGCGGAAATGACCAACCTGCGATCCTTGAAACCAGGCGATCCCATAAACCTGGAAGTTGACATGATCGCGAAGTATGTCGAGAAGATGATGAAGGGCGAATCAGAAAACAGTCCGATTACGGTAGAGCGCCTGGTGCAGCAGGGATTTTAAAGCTTGGCTTTGGGCTCTGGGTCTGGGCTCTCGGCTTTGGGCTCTGGGATTTTAATTCTGGCGAGTCTGCTTTCAATTGAATTTACGTCTTCGCGATCACTGTCATCCCTGTCGCACTGTGACCCCTACCACACTTCATCCCTTTAGCACTGTCATCCCTATAGCACTGTCATCCTGAGCGAAGTGAGGCAGCCGAACGTAGTTGAAGGACCCCACATGCGCTGAGTACTCTCGCGACACTCTCTGCCATTTTCTTTAACTTCCGCAAACGCCCGCCAACCAGGCTGTGCATCAAGCTTCAATCTTCAGCTCATCCAGTTGCAGAAACTCCTGAACAATCGGCTCGGTGCATTTTTCCATCTCGGGGTAAGTGCCAAAAAAAATCGCCTTCGCTTCGTACAGAAACATGACTCGATCGGCCAGCTTTTTGGCCAGCCGCATGTCGTGAGTGACCACCAAACTGGTGAGATGCAGCTGAATCTTCAAGCGCTTGATTAAGTCTCCCAGCAGCTGCGCCATGAGCGGATCGACCATGGTGGTGGTTCGTCATAAAGCACGCACTCAGGCTGCGCCGCCAAAGCGCGGGCAATCGCGACCGAGCGCTTCATTCCGGTCGATAGATCGGAAGGCAGCAGGTCACGCATATGGCCGACACCCACCATTTCCAGCAGCCCGTCCACGATCTGGTAAATCTGATCTTCGGTAAGGTCTTTGCGCTCGCGCAGCGGAAACGCCACGTTCTCGCCCACCGTGAGCGAGTCAAACAGCGCTCCATTCTGGAAGACCATAGTGACCTTCTTGCGAATTTCCTCCAACTGCACTTCGCTGTAGTCCGTGATGTCCTGGTGCGCCACGATCACCCGGCCCGCATCGGGTTTCAGAAAACCCATGATGTTATGCAGCGAGACCGACTTGCCAACCCCGCTCCGGCCGAGAATGCAAACCGTTTCACCGTCTCGCACCTCAAAGCTCACATCGTCGAGCACGCGGTTTTCGCCAAAGGCTTTGCTGACGTGCTTGAATTCGATGTAGGGCGAGGATGGGGACTCGGTGGCCATGTCGAAATCAGTTCTCGCTTCTCACTTCCGGATCCACTATCGACTTAAATCTTGCTTGCCTGCTGCAGTTCTTCGGGTGTGTTCAGGTTTCGGAACATGGCGGGCGAGAAGTTTTGCTTGCGGAGCTCAGCTTCCTCGATAGCGCGCACTTCCACCTTCGAGAAGAGCGGATCGATTTTGCGGTAAACCGCACACAACGTCTGCCAGTTTCCTTGCGCGCGGGGCAACGTGACCACGGCGCTCTGCTTCGCTGCGGCTTGCTCCGCCAGATATCGCAGGAAGTCCATCTCAAGAAAGGGCATATCGACCGCCAGAATAAGGTTCAGATCCGTGCTCGAGGAGCGCAACGCGGCGTGAATTCCTGCCAATGGGCCGTGGTCCGGAAACTCATCTTCAATGACGCGGCCGTAGTCGCCAAATTTGGATTTGCTGCCGACGATCCCTACCTCCAGCGCCACCGCCGAAGCCAGCGCTAACATTCGAGTGAGTAAGGGTTTGCCTTCCAGTTCGACAAAAGCTTTGTCACTCCCCATGCGGCTGCTGTGTCCGCCGGCGAGCACAAAAGCGGTGAGGTCGGCCATGGCGCGATGATACACAAAGTTTTCAGCGGCGAAAAAAATTCACAGGGCAACTGATTGCAACTGTGATCGTTGCGCAGCTACAGTCGCAGGACGCGAACCAAAGTAACCTACCCAAGGGGTTCCAACCATAAGATCATAAGCCCTGTCCGGCGTTTTTTCCGGAACCCGACCATGCCTCAGAAACTTATGGATGTGCTTCGACTCGGACGTTGTTCGCACGAGTTCTCCTGGCCGCGGCGCGCTGCCGATGGTCACTACTACCAGGTCTGCCTGTTGTGCGCCGTGGAATACAAGTACGATTGGTCCACCATGCGCCGCATGGAGCGCGTGGCGTTGACGGAAGCGGAACCCGCGACCCGAAGGCGTCCGCGCGAAAAGAAACCGACATGGGTGCCGCGGGCTCGCCGCTTGAAACTGAACCTGCCCCTGCGCTACCGCGTGAAAAATCTGAGTACCTGGTCGGAAGGTACCATCGCAAATATCAGCCAATCGGGCGTGCTGTTTCAGGGCACCACCGAAGTGCCGGTGAACGCTCTGGTGGAGATGGTTTTCGAGATGCCCGAGGACATTTCCGGACAGAAGAACAGCAACGTACTCTGTCAGGGACGCATTATCCGATCCAAGGAATCGCAGGATACGGAGGCAGGCTTCGGTCTGGCCGCTTCCATTTTGGATTACAAGTTCCTGCACCAAAGCTAAGCGGGACTGAGCCCAGCAAATTTCTTGCATCCTGATTGGGTCCGTACGCGCGAGCGATGCGCTCGTGCTGCATGTCGTCATCTCTGGCCTATAGCAGAGAAGGTCTTCCTCTCTGTGCCGCCGTGTCGATCCTGCGAGGCATTTAACTAAGGTTTTCTCTATGCCTCCGTGTCTCCGTGGTGAATCATTTGTGTTTGCCTGCAATTCCTTTTCACCACACGGTCACAGACACTCACAAGAAATCAACGCAACACAAATCAAAACTACACATTTAATCCTGCTTGCCAATTTTGCTGAAGGCTTTTCTCCGTGCCTCCGTGTCTCCGTGGTGAATCAATCTTCTCTTGTGCCTCTGTGCCTCTGTGGTGAATGATCGAACTGCAAACCGCCGAAATAGCCCCAACCGGGCACCGCCGCGATTTCACCCTGCCAGCCATTTTCTTCAAGCAAGACAACCCGAAAGCATCTAAACTATGGTCACCCGGATAAATTTACCTAGGAGTGCCCTTTATGGCCGGAAATCGTGTGCATCTCTCCATCCTTCTGCTCGTTGCCATGATGTCTGTGACAGTGGCCTGCAACCAGGTCCCCAATGATTCCAAGATCAACAGTGAATTGCAGGACAAGCTCAATACCGATTCTGGGCTGCAAGGCAAGCAGTTGAGCGTGCAGTCCGAGAAAGGCACCGTGACGCTCTCGGGTACGGTGGATAATGAGGCACAGCGCGATGCGGCCGCTCGTTACGCTTCCGGAGTTCCGGGAGTGAAGCAGGTGGTCAATAATCTTTCGATTGCACCGGCTACCGCAGCCGTGACCCCGGCGCCCGCCGACCCCGATCCCGCTCCCGCACCCGTTGAGACTCGCAAGCCCGCGCCAGTGCGGCGAGATCCGGCGCCCAAACGTCGCAATCCAGTGAAGAAAGATGTCGAGATGGCATCCGCGGGAGCAGGCGCAGCGGGCATGGCGATGGCGCATCAGGATTCCACGAGTCACCATTCCTGCGGGTAGCACGCTGGCTGTGCGCTTGGTGGATGGCATCGATTCCGAGAGAAACCAGTCCGGCGAGACTTTCCGGGCGACGCTAAATTCCCCGTTAGCGGTCGACGGCGAAATTGCCATCCCCGCCGGCTATGACGTCGAAGGCCATCTGGTGGAAGTGAAGAGCGCCGGCAAGTTTGCCGGACAATCCGCCGTGGTGCTCCAATTGGATCGTATAGCGGTGGCCGGCCGCTCCTACAGCATTCAGACCGATCAATACAAAAAGCAGGGCAGTTCGCGCGGAAAGAACACTGCCGAGAAGGTGGGCGCGGGTGCAGCCATTGGGGCCATCATCGGCGGGTTGGCCGGTGGCGGCAAGGGGGCTGGCATCGGAGCGGCCGCGGGCGGTGGCTTGGGTGGCGGTGTCCAGGCAGCAACCAAGGGACAGCAGATCAAGCTGCCTTCCGAAACCGTGCTGAATTTCACTTTGCAGAATCCGCTGACCGTGATTCCTGCGCAGGGGCCGGATTCGCATCGCCACAAAATGGAAACGCCGAACGATCCTAACAACCCGCAGTAAAATCGCGTTTCGCCCGTGAGGGCACGGTGTAACAGGCTGCGGAAAAATGGCAGATGGACGGGAAGGGCACGACCTTGGTCGTGCCGCTATGCCGCTGAAATTAGGTCTGCGCTTTAGCGCCCGAGGTTCGTTTTCCTGCATCTGCAATCGTTTTTCCGAAGCCTGAGAAGCCGTGCCCTTCTTTCTTGCCTGCCACGATCCTCTTTCCCGCTTTGCTGGTATAACTTTCCGCGATGCCGCCCTTCACCGCCATCCTGCATACCTTGAATGACGCCGCGCGCCTGGGACGCGCGCTGGAGAGCTTGCGGCCTTGCGACGAAATCCTGGTGGTGGATCACGGCTCGGTCGATGCCACGCTGCGAGTAGCCCGCGAGTACGGCGCTACCATTCAACATGCCGCGAAAAGTAAAACTCCAGCTGCCTGTCTCGCCACAGCACGTTGTCACTGGGTCTTGTGCGTTCTTCCTTCGGAAGCCTTAACCGAGGAACTGGAGGCATCGCTGTTTGAATGGAAGTTGTGCCCCTCGGAGGAAGTCGGTGAAGTGTCGTCCTGCTCCGTGATGATTCGTGCGGAGACGCCCACCGGATGGGTCACCCAGCATGCGAGTACGCGACTGGTCCCCCGCCACTGGGCCGCATGGGAGGGCACGCTCCCGCGAGCCACGCAATCCAGCAAACTCCTGCCCGGAGACCTGCTCCGTTTTCGCGCTCCCTAGCACCACCCCGGTCACACTTCACTGTGATGCCTCTCACATGCGGACGTTGCTATTCCCTCCTACACTAGCCTGTTGCTAATCGTGCACGTTTGCAGTCCTTAGGAGGAGATTATGTACGCACGCAAGATTTACGGCCTGGGTGCCGCTTTGGTGATTTTGGCTGTGTTTGCCATGGCGCAGCAGCCGGCGCCGACGGAAGGAAAACTTATCCGGCACGTTCCGGTCAAGCAGACCAACCCCTCGTCCGGACAGGAAATGTTTGCCAGCTACTGCGCAGTGTGCCATGGAACGAATGGCAGCGGCGGCGGGCCGGCAGCTTCCGCTCTGAAAGCAGCACCCACCAATCTGACCATTCTTTCCGAGAAAAACGCCGGGAAGTTTGCCGCCATGCACGTTTCCAGCGTGCTGCGCGGCGAGGCCGACACACCTGCTCACGGCAGCAAGGATATGCCGATTTGGGGACCGCTGTTCCGCAACCTCAGCCAGGGTCATGATGCCGAAGTGCAACAGCGCATCGCGAATCTGAACGGTTACATCGAATCGATTCAGAAGAAATAAAGCACTCAGATCGCCCCCGGTCGCAGCGGACGGAATTTCACGAAAGAGTGCGCATGGCTAAGCGCACTCTTTCGCCATCGGTGCCCCCACCCCACACGTTCGTGCGATTGCCTGCCTTCGAGCGCGCCTGCTAGATTCAGCTTGGAAACCAAACAGCTCTTATGCAGGTGGAGGCATCCAAGATAAATGGGCCCTGCATGACTGGTACGCGCGCATCGCGATGATGAATCTAGAACCAGACATCTGGCAGGGCGCCACCCGCTCCAAGCGCCTCAATTGGCCCATACGCTACGGAGGAGCTTGCCTGTTAGTGGGAGCGGCCGCCGGCCTGTGGTCGTTGTCGTCGTTGATTCACCACGATCCCTTTGAGATCTTTGTACTGAGTGTCGTAGTTACGGCGCGCTTCTTCGGTTTCGGCCCGGCGATGTTCGGAACGGCGCTGTCGGTGCTGGTCATCGACTATCTCGCCTTTCATCCCCGGTTTTCCTTCGACATGCAGAGCGACGACCTTGCACGACTTCTCATCTTTGTCTTCGTTTCCTTGCTGGCAGCCAGCTTGGCGCGGCAGAGGTCGCGCGCCGAGGTACGAGCCGATCAAAGTTTGGAACGGATCGCGGCCATCGTGGCCTCTTCGGATGACGCCATCTACAGTGCGACGCTGGACGGCATTCTTACCAGCTGGAATCCCGCCGCCGAAAAACTACTCACGAAAGCCGCGCGCATTTCGAGACCTTGCGAACGGGTCATGGCGTCGAGAGTTACCAAACCGAGCGTCTGCGAAAAGACGGCTCCCTGGTGAGCATCCTGCTATCGGTCTCGCCGCTGCGCGACCGAAAGGGGACGGTAATCGGGGCGTCGGCGATCGCCCGTGACGTCACCGCTAAAATCCGCGCGGAACAAGCGCTGCAACGGAGTGAGAAGCTGGCCACGGCCGGGCGCTTGACCGCCGCCATCGCCCACGAGATCAACAATCCGCTCGAGGCCATCACCAATCTCTTGTACCTGGCGCGCCGCGATCCCACTCGCGCGGAGCAACATATGGAGATGGCGGAGCGCGAAGTGCAGCGCATTGCCGACATCGCCCAGCAGACCCTCGGATTCGTTCGTGAAGTCTCGGAGGCAAAGAGCCTCAACGTGGCCGAGACGCTGGATGAAGTCCTGCAACTCTACTCGCCCAAGTTCATGAGCGGCCACATCGAGTTACAAAAAGAATTTGAAGAGGACTGCGAGGTACAAGGCTTCTCTGGGGAACTGCGCCAGTTATTTTCGAATTTGATCGTAAACGCGGTGGATGCCATGCCGGGCGGCGGTCGCTTGCGGGTACGGGTTTCACGTACCCACGAACCTGACGGCCGAGGCCGCGCGGGCGTGCGCGTCACCGTGGCGGATACCGGCATAGGAATTCCGGCTGCAGATCGTCCACGCTTGTTCGAGCCGTTCTACACCACCAAGAAGGACTCCGGCACAGGGCTGGGGCTCTGGTTGTCGGAGGGAATCGTGCGCAAGCATGAAGGAACGATTCAGGTACGTACGTCGACCCAGCCCGGCCGCAGCGGCACCATCTTCTCGCTATTCCTGCCACAGAATTCCTGAAATCGCCGCACGAATCCGCGGGGCGAAACGGGCTTCTTCGTCTTTCGCGGACCACATGCGAAGTGCTTTCCCAACATTGGCTTGCGAATACCCTCGCGCGGAAGGACAGTGCCTTCGGTGTCAGAGGTCGGCGGCAATCTCGACCGTATAATCAAAGCACAACTCTCACCATGGAGCGTTCCTGGATAGGGGCACGGTGGATCCTTTTTTAGCAGCGGCGAGCGTGATTCTGGGGCTGGCGTTTGGCAGCTTCCTGAACGTGTGTATCTACCGCTTGCCACGAGACATGTCGGTGCTGAATCCACGCTGGTCGGCGTGTCCGAACTGCAAGCAACCGATCGCCTTTTACGACAACGTGCCGGTGCTGAGCTGGTTGTTCCTGCGCGGGCGTTGCCGGAAATGCAAATCTGCGATTTCGCCGCGCTA
>QIAI01000058.1:6629-11162 GCA_003224995.1 Acidobacteriota bacterium | reverse complement strand
TTATTGTCCCGGTGCTCAATCATTGCGAAGCATGCGGGAAGGGAGAGCCGGACCATCTGAAAGCGGACCATCCATATAAGCGTGACAATCGGATTCCAGAGTGGCACGGCTGGCACGCTGCAAGGCGCGGACTCGGAAGCAGCCTGTATCGCCTTGGAATCCCAGACATGGTGATTCAGCGCATCCTGAGACATGCGAACGTGAGCACGACAGCGACCTACTACATCAAGACTGCCGCTGGCGATGTTCGGGATGCGATGGAGAAGCTGGAAAACCAGATCGCGAGATCCGAACAGGTGCAATCGGACACTAATCGGACACTAGCGAGCAATTCGCCCGTGGACTCCTCCACGGTTCAATAAGCTACAAGCGATTGGGATTGAAGGGTCTGGCGGAGAGGGAGGGATTCGAACCCTCGGTACAGGTGTTAGCCCGTACAACGGTTTAGCAAGTGTATAGATTTGTGTGATGCTCAACCGCCTCAAGCGCTTACAGTCGGGCCGGAGGCTCGAAATTGGGTGAGTCGGCTCTCATTCGGCAATTTTTGTTCTCCACTTTGTTCTCCAGCCTTCCCCCACTGCGTGAAGCAATCTCCCAATTCCTGAATCCCAGCCCGTCGTGCACGCTGGCCCGCAACCCATTCGTTGTCATCACGAGGGTCGTGCAGGTTCCCATTGTCTTTGCGTGCTCCCTGCGACGATCCCACAGCGCCGCGAATACGAGGGTTGGCAAAATCAAAGAAATGCGGGAGAACAACCTTAGATTTCTATCCGCGGCCCAGTCGGCAGCACACTCAAAATACTCTCACCCAGGCAGGCAAGCTGGCCCTATCGGCTCAAACGACTTGTAGGTGAGCACGAATTCCCGGTGTCCGAGGCTCTCCGAGCAGCTTTCCGTCCCGGAAGCCACGTCCAGTACTTTTCGATAGATCTCATCACCGACTTCGTCCACGCTGGCTTCCAACCGCAGGATCTTCCCGGCATTGATGTCCATATCGTCGCTCATGCGCTCGTAGGTTTCCGGATTGGCGCAAATTTTTATAACAGGTGAAATCGCAGAGCCCACCACCGAACCGCGTCCGGTCGTGAACAAAATGACATGGGAACCGCATGCGATCAGCTCCGCAATTTCGGCATTGTCGTTAATATTGGGAAATCCAAAGCGCGGTTCGCCATCCGGAACTACATCCAACAGGTATAACCCGCCATTTCGAGGAACGTCGCCGGGCTTTATGAGTCCGGAGATGGGGGAATCGCCACTCTTGCAATACGCTCCGATCGATTTTTCTTCAATTGTGGTTAGTCCACCCTCGGCATTGCCTGGCGCAAAACTGGCGTGCCCCATTTGCTTGTAGTAATGCGCTGCTTTTTCGACCGATACTTTTAGTTCGTGGCCAAGTTCCGGGGTTATCGCGCGTGCTGACATGGCGTTCTCCAGTCCGATCATTTCGCCGGTTTCCTCGAAGATCGTAACCGCGCCCTGCCTCACGAGAATATCGAAAGCACGTCCGACAGCAGGGTTGGCCGAGATTCCGCTTGTCGCATCCGACCCGCCGCACACAGTTCCTACGACCAATTCATTCACATGCAGCGGAACTCGTGGTACCTCTGCGATCTGCCGGAGCGCCCGTTCAACCCACGCCTTGCCCGAGTCGATGGATTTCCTCGTTCCCCCGGTTTGCTGGATAACCACGGTTTCTACGGGACGGCCGGTCTTGGCAATATGTTCCGCGAGGCGATGCCGATTGAAGCTCTCGCATCCCAGGGAAAGCAGCAGCGCACCTCCGACGTTAGGATGCGTACAAAGCGTATTCATCATCCGGTCAGCGTAGGCGTTGGGGTAGCATCCTCCAAAACCGATCAGATGAACTGGTTGGCCCCGAAAAGCGTCTACAATCTCACGAGCCACGTGGTGAGCGCACTCCACCAGGTAGGCGACAATGATGCAGTTTCGGATTCCTTTTCTTCCGTCCGAGCGAAGAAAGCCTTGCAGTGCGAGGGCATTACTTGACGAAGACATGATCTTTGTCCAAGGTATAAGTCGCGAGGTAGTCGCTTTTCAGGTTATGCAAGTGAATGTGACTTCCTGCAGGAATTTTCTGTTTGGCGGAACCAATCGGAACACCACACTTAAATATCTTTTCTCCTGTCTCAATATCCCGGACCGCAACCTTGTGACCGATTGCAATATTCTGAGTGAATACCACTTCCTGCCCATCAAACACTTCTCGGTCCCCAGGCCTTATCGGCGCGACGACGATCAGCACGTTGTCGTCGCGATGAATGCGCAGCAGCTTTCGTGATTTGCCTGCGGTCTCCATCAAAATTTTCCGTAGTGCAGGTAGGCTTGCACCGGGTCAACGCCTTGCAGAATCGCCTTGCGCACTAAATTCTCCTTACGCAGGACTTCCTCAGTCTCTTGCACGACGTCAGAAGCGATTGCACCCGGGATGATCACGATTCCGTCGCGGTCGGCAAGAACATAGTCGCCCGTGGAAAGAGTCACCTCTCCGACCTGAATGGGCTCGCCCAATGATGTAACTGCCCACTTGCTAACCACGTCCACCGGCGTGAAATACTTACAAAACACCGGGAAACCTAAGCTCTCGATGAACGCCGAATCGCGGCATCCACCATCCACGATATAGCCTAGCACTTTCTTGTGAAGGAGGGTCTCGGCGGAGAGTTCTCCCATGTACGCCAGGGTGTGGTCATTGGGCTGACAGACCAATACCGCGTTCGGTGGCGCTTTGGACAAAAGCTCACACCAACGCAGAAGGCTCTGGTGCGCATCCAACGAATTATCCCGTCTCCCCTCGATCGGAAATACGGGGCCAGCCAGTTTCTGCTGCAGATTCAAAGGGCGGATGTATTGTGGAAGAGTCTGCTGCGGAAGGCCTTTTGCTCTCAGCACGTCAAACACGGCTCCGCTGTAGCAGCCTTGTAGTCGTTCAGCGAGTGATCCGGGTTGCGTCATAAGCACATGCTTTACTTCTGCGGCAGTTGATTCTTGAAGCTCGCAGGATCGCGATACTTCACGGTCTGCAAGTGTTCACAGTACAGAACCAGTTCTCCGGGCATCTTGAAGACTTCGTAGGAGACCCTTACCATCCCCATTTCGGGGTACTTCGGCAATTTTTCCATTTGCGTGCGAATTGTGTAGATGGTATCGCCCACGAAAACTGGCTTAATGAAGCGCAACCTGTCGTATCCGTAGCTAAAGGTATGAACGTTGTTGTGCGCCATAAGTCCCAATCCTAGACTGAATACCATGGCGCCGGCCACCAGGCGCTTTCCAAAAACTCCCTCTTCTTTTGCGAAGACATCGTCGGCCACGTAGGGATGCATGTCGAGAACCAGCGCATTGAACAACATGCTCTCGCCCTCAGAGATCGTGCGGCGAATTGAACGTGCACGCTTGCCCACCTCGAAATCCTCGTACAACCAATCTTCAGCATTCCAGATGGGAATCTCTTTGTGCTTCGCGGGATCGGGATTCGGGTTTTTCATGAGGTGCCCTTTTTTTCGCTACGCGATGTGGCGTGCCGCCAATCTCTGGCTGGCGTAATGGTCGTTAAGCCATCGGATCAGCGCCACATCCTTGATCTCTCCGCGTAAAAAGCGATTGATCTCGATTCCTGCGACCTCAAAGAAACGAACGAATCCATCGAAACGAGGTCGCACGTAGGCGGTCTGTAAAGTCTGCAGCGTACCGGCAAAGAAGTCGTCACATGCCGCATTCACTGACGAATCGGTCCATGCGGCCAGGCTGGCAGGTTGGCCGCCTTCGCGGAAATAGGTGCCTCGCTGGTGTTCGGGACTGACGAGCCACTTGGCATAGGCGATTGCTTCCAGTGAATGTGCGCTGAGCGTGCTTACGGCAATGCCGGTCCCTCCCAGCATCGTACCGGCGCATCCACGCTCGCTTGCACTCGGAGCATTCGTGAACTTCAATCGCACCGAGTCAATCCCCCGCGAGTAGTTAGAGTAACCGAAGCCATAGGGACAGTAGACCGCGTCGGAAGTCCTGCACATAAAATCATAAACTTGGATCGGGTTCCATTCGACCGATTTGGGATGTGCAACGGCTATAAGCGCGTGGAGCCGAGCGAGCACGTTTGCCCCGACCGAGTCCTCCACGAACAGTTCACGTTCCTCAGGGATGGGATGGCCAAGCGTAGCGCTGAGTGTGAAGAAAAGGCTGATCGCATCTGTCGGACACGCGGGAACGGCAATGCATTTCCCAGTTTTGCGAGCTTGTGCTCCCAATTCCAGAACACCGTAAAACGTGCGAGGCACAGACTGGGTAGGCAAAAGATCAGGTCGGTAGCATGCGACTTGCGTCGCTGCGTCGAGGGGGAATGCCCAAAGGCCACCGCCGTACCAGTACGATTCCCAGGAAGGGCCAACCGAGTCTTCGGCAAAATGATGTCTCTCGGCTTCGCTGAGCGAGGGCGCGAGGTCGACCAGTGCTCCATGAGCGGCGGCGAAGCCGACGAAAGGATGATCCACGACGAGCAGGTCATAGCGATCC
>QIAI01000058.1:0-6616 GCA_003224995.1 Acidobacteriota bacterium | reverse complement strand
CGCGCAAGGTACGCCGGTCCCACTGGATTTCGATTTCAGGACGTTGCGTCTTATATTCGGGAACGCCTCCAACTAAAGGGGCGTAGCCGCGGGGATGATCCCAGGTGAGCCCTCTCAGAGTGATTCCCACACAACCTCCCGCCTCCCTAAAATACCGACTGCCCATCAAACTGCCGGGCGCTTCTCCGCCAGCAGAATGTGTTCGCAATACAGGACTACTTCATCACGCTGGTTAAGTACCTCGCATGCTTCCACGACGCGCCCCAAACCCTTCCGTTTAGGGTCTTCCTGCTTTTCTTTTACGGTGACGCGAGTCCGCAGGGTGTCTCCGATGAAGACCGGTTTGGGAAATCGTAATCTGTCATACCCGTAGGTGAAGGCGACAGGATTAATCTGACTGGCTGTGAGCCCGATACCGATGGCAAACGTCATGGTGCCGTGGGCAATCCGCTGGCCGAATGGTGTGCTGCGGGCAAACTCCGCATCAACGTGATGCGGGAAGTAGTCTCCCGTATGACCTGCGTGAACAACTACGTCGGTCTCGGTAATCGTTCGTCCGGACGTGACACGCTGCGCGCCGATTACGTAGTCTTCGAAGTATTCCGGTTTCGTCATGGCTGCACACTGATGGATGAAAGCTCCGGCCTCTTACCGCCAATGGCTAAGGAAAGCGCACGCGATGCCAGGCTCAGCGTCTCCTTAATCAGTGGCGGTCCCTTGCTGTCTCCGATGCGAGCGAGAAAGGGCACAGTCATCGCCGCAATCGCCTCCCCGTGTTGATTCAATACTGGATAGCTGATGTTCACGACTCCGTGAACCTGATAGCTGGCCAGTTCCTCGTACCCACGGTGGCGAATCTGCTGCAGGTGCCGGGAAAGTCCGGGGGGAATCGCCTTTTTCGAGCGCAGACGCCAGGCTTCCAGAGCGCGAGCGCGCACTTCCTCGCTCTGAAACGCGAGGATGACGTGTCCGGAGGCAGTGTTCAAAAGGTCAATATTCGCTCCGAGACGTACTGAGAAACCCATATTCCCTGGCGCGTCAGACTGCGCTACCAGGACCACCTCTGCATTGTTCAGCATGGCCAAGTGGCAGGATTGCGCGATTTCGCTCGCCACCTGCTGCACCAGCGGGCGCGCCTGATTTATCAAACGCTGCAGTGGACGATGCTGATGGATAATCTCAAACAGCTTTAGCGTCAGCTGATACCGCTCATCCGCACCCGTTCGCGAAAGGTAGCCCCGCTCTTCGAGACACACCAACATGCGAAAGACCTCGGTTACGGTACGTCCCAACCGGCTCGCAATCTCGCTATGCGTCAAAGACTCCGAGACCGAAGCCAATAGCTCTAGGATGTCCAGCCCTTTTTCAAGAGCTGGAGCTGCGTAGCGGATTCTTCGTGGAGTGAGTTGCCGCCGGGGCATGCGCCGCGAGGCCATAAGAGAGTTTTAGCCTACTACCTTATTTTTCTAATGAAAATATCATTTTATGGATAGAATTGAAATCACATTGTTCCGTGGTCGGGCATCTCCGACGGCACGGAATTCGGGCACGCCGGCTCGTTGCAGCCAGGAGCTTTTCCGTGACTATTTCGCAAGTTCGCCGCGATCCGAAGACAGGAAGACCCCTTCAGGGTGTTCTGGTGCTGGATTTTAGCCAGTTTCTTTCAGGTTCGCTGGCCACCCTTCGCCTGGCAGATCTGGGCGCTCGCGTGATCAAGATTGAACGACCGGGGACGGGAGATCTGGGGCGAACCCTCTACTTGAGTGACACCGATGTGCATGGCGAGAACACACTATTTCACGCCATCAATCGCAACAAGGAAAGCTACGCGGCAGACCTGAAGAATCCATCAGACCTGCAAAAGCTACGCCAACTTATTGCGCGCGCCGATGTAATGGTGCAGAACTTCCGTCCCGGGGTTATGGAGAGATTGGGGCTTGGTTACAACAGCGTGTCACAGATAAACAGCCGGTTAGTGTATGGCATCGTATCTGGGTATGGGAATGCCGAGGCATGGCGAGATCGACCCGGTCAGGACCTGCTGGCACAGGCGCGATCCGGGATCATGTGGCTCAGCGGCAACGAGGACGATCCACCTACGCCGATGGCCTTAGCCATCGCCGACATGCTTGCGGGGCATAGTCTATGCGAAGGAATCCTGGCTTGTCTTGTGCGACGCGGTGTGACGGGCCAGGGCGGACTCGTCGAAACTAGCCTGATCGAGGCTTTACTGGACTTCCAGTTTGAAGTGCTCACAACGCACTTGAATGACGGGCGACGGACCCCGCGGAGAGCTGCATTTCGCAATGCACATGCCTACTTGGCCGCGCCCTATGGCGTCTACGACACGGCGAACGGTTACTTGGCTCTTGCTATGACCCATCTTCCGACCCTCGGCAAACTTTTGGACCTACCTGCTCTCCAGAACATCGCCAACTCGACCGAGGGGTTCCAACGTCGCGACGAGATCAAAAGAGTTATTGCCCAGCGTCTAAAGGAGCACTCCACCGAGCACTGGCTCGACATTCTGAATGCAGCTGATATATGGTGCGCCGAAGTTCTGGATTGGCCCAAGCTTTGCGCGAGCAAAGCTTTCGAGGAACTTGCCATGGTGCAAACTCTCACCGACGGACGAGGGATCGAGATCCAGACCACACGACTTCCGATTCGCTTGGACGGATCTCTTCTCACCAGCGAGGGTCTTGCCCCTAGAGTGGGAGAGCACACTGCGGCCATTCAGAGGGAGTTTGGGCTTTGGTTGGTCTCGCCTGCTTCGTACGTGAGTGCCTGCAATGCTTCTACCCATTGTCGATAGGTGGCGGACAGCGTGCACACGGGCCAATCGCTCCCGAAAAGCACGCGATCCCACCCGAAGGTGGCGATCACGTGTTCGACAAAAGGCCTCAGGTCTTCAGCAGTCCATCGCTCTGTATCCGCATACGCCACCAGGCCTGAGATTTTGCACGAGACATTGGAAAACTCGGCAATCTCCGTGATGTGCGTGCGCCAAGGGTCGAGATGCCTCTCTTTTACTTGGGGCACGCCACAGTGGTCGAGAATAAAAACAACGTCCGGGCATTGAGAGACCAGATTGATCGCTATGGGTAGCTGCCGAGCGAGGACGCAGATATCGAAGGAAAGACCGTAATCCGAGAGCGCAGCCACGTTCTTGAGGAAAGTCGCTCCTTGGCCCACCGCGTCCGGTTGAGTATGGAGCACGCGTCGAATCCCTTTTACCTTTGTATGCCCCGCGATCTTGTCCAGATAGGATTTGAAATCTTCTCTCTCGGGCCGGCCGCATGCCACGATTCCTTCAAGAGGGTTGTCGGCCCGTTCAGCGAGTGCAAGCAGATGCCGGGTCTCATCGAGCATGTAAGGTTCATCGACGTCGGCCTCCAGGTGTACGGACTTCACCACGTTCAGTCCTTGAACGGCTGAAAGATAGTTGGCCATTCGGAAAGAACGAGCGGAGTCGAGCCAGGAGTATCGAAAGAGGTCTAAGTCCCAAAGGTGCTGGTGTGTGTCTACGATCTGCATAAGGCGTTTAGCCGGACCGGAACTCTAGCGTCGAACTCGAGATCTGTCAATTAGTCGCAATGAAACACTTCTTCCATATTGGCCCACCACTCGCCCTGGCCACGTGTTTCGAGGGGTATCTGCATTGGCATCATAATCGCCCACCATTCCTGAGTCTTCGGATCAGCGGCCATTTTGGCGATGTCGTCCGAATAGTCCGTTCCGTGATATTCGAAATAGCCGAAGAGAACGTCGTCCTTCAAATAAATTGAATAGTTTCGTATGTTGCACTTCCGGATCATGGCGAGGACCTCCGGCCACGCGGCCGCGTGATATTTCTTGTAGGCGTCGAGAAATTCGGGCCTCACTTTGATCATCGAACCGTAACGCTTCATATCATCGTCCTTTCACGATCCGTGTGTGGCCTTAAAGCGGTGCTTCGAGAATGACGCCTTGCACTGGCTGAAGGCGCCCTACTATATTCGATGACTTCGAAATGTGGCTATAGTTTTAGCAAACCGAGGCCACCAGCCTCCTCTCAGGTGAAATGACCCAATTGCGGATAACTTCTCTGGAAACGCGCGACGTGCGCTTTGCGCTGGAGCAAGGTGCGGGTAGCGACGCGGTGCACTCGGGCGCCGAATACGCATTCGCCACCACTCTGCTCGGTTCAAAGGAAAAGGTCTTCGGAAGTGGCATCGTGCTAACGCTTGGTTTGGGCAATCAACTGGTCTGTGAAGCGATTGGATGGCTTGGCAAGGAACTGATTGGACGGGAAATCGAAGAATTGATGTCCGATTTCGGAGCGACTGCCCAGCGACTTGCCCAGCACCCTCAGCTTCGCTGGTTGGGTCCGCATAAGGGCGTTGTTCACCTGGCGCTCGCCTCGCTCACCAATGCGTGTTTCGATTTGTGGGCAAAAAGTCGAGGCGTGCCATTGTGGCGCCTTCTCCTGGATCTTGAGGCACAAAAGATTGTGGACCTCCTCGATTTGAGCTATCTCGAAGACGTCCTCACGAAGAAGGAAGCCGCAACGCTGTTGCGTAGCCACGCAGATTCCCGTGGCGAGCGCGAGAGCATCTTAGGGAGTGGCTACGCCGGATATGACACATCAGTGGGGTGGTTCCAGTATGAAGACGAGCAGGTGAAGGATCTGGCGCAGCAGGCCATCGCGAAGGGGTTTCACGCTTTCAAGCTAAAGGTCGGCTCCCCGGATGGCGAACGCGACGTGCGGCGTGCCTTCATGTTGCGCGAGTTGGCTGGAGGAGATGCGCTGATCATGCTCGACGCGAACCAGCAGTGGACCCTGCCGCGCGCACTTGAAATGTGCGAGAAGCTTCGAAAAATGGCTCCGTTTTTTGTGGAAGAACCCACCCATCCTGACGACATTCGCGCCCATCGCACGCTTGCCGAGGCGATTCAGCCCATTCCGATCGCATTGGGAGAGCACGTTCCGAACCGCATCATGTTCAAGAATTTCATCCAGGCTGCAGCCGTTCAGATTGTGCAAGTAGACTGCACCCGAGTGGCTGGTATTTCTGAGTTCATCACGATCAGCTTACTGGCTCGAAAATTCGGACTGCGAGTCATTCCTCACGTGGGCGACATGGGACAAATTCACCAGCATCTGGTGCTGTTCAATCACATTGCGCTGGGGCATGAAGCTACATTTCTCGAGTGTATCCCTCATCTGCAGCCGCATTTCGTGAGTCCGGCTCAGATCGAGAATGGCAGATATGTGACCTCGCAGGAACCCGGGTCTTCCTCAGATTTGAAGGGCGTACGTCCCGCGGGATAGCTGCCTTTTCATGCACTGATTTCTTCCGGGCGTACGGCTCGCTTTTCTGTCATGGAGCGGTACTCGGCGAACACCACTTGCAATGTGCGCAGGTTGTCGCGCCCCCCGGTCTCGGGCTCCGACCCACTCTCGATGCACCGCATCAGTGACGCCATCGGCCCGACGAACGCATCCGGAATCCACATGCTATCGAGGCGGGCCGAGAACCAATAGCCGGGATTGCGTTTCGACATGAACTCCAGGGTGTCTGGACGGCCTGTGGGGTAGTTATACATTAGACCAATGGTTCCTTTGATCACTCCTTCGGTGCCCTCGAAACGAAAGATGGCATAGGGATCGTCGTGCCACGTGGTGTGGCAGACATCGATCAGTACTTGCAGGCCAGACTTGTACTCCCAGGTTGTCAGGGTCTTGGTCTCGGCTTCGGTGGTTTCTCCCGGCGCCCGGCTTCCGCTGGTGAAAACATAAGCCGGATCGCCCAGCAGATAGCGTAGGGAATCGATGTAGTGGATGCTGTGAAACATGATTTCGACGTGTTTGCCCTGATAGATCCAAGGCCAGAGACTCCAGTCGGTCTTGCAGTGAACCTGAATCGAACCGTAAGTGGGGACGCCGAGCCAGCCATCATCCATCAAAAAGCGGGCGCAACGGATGCCGGCATCCCACCGCATCTGTTGGTTGACCGCAATCTTCACCTTGGCACGCTCCGCGAGTTCCACGCTACGAACTGCTTTTGAATACTCATCCGCAAAAGGCTTCTGGCACAGCAAATGCTTACCGGCTGTGGTGGCCTTCTCCACTAGAAAGACCTGCTCAGAAGGGTAGACCGCTATGTCGACGATCTCGACCTCGGGTTGACTGAGCAACTCCTCGACATCCGCCTTTTCGCTATCTCGGACGGTGATGCACACAACCTTAAATCCAGCTTTCTTATAGGCGGGCAGATGCGCGTAGTTGACGATTCCTCCGGCACCGATAATGCCGATCCCGTGGTCCAATCGTTTCGGTAATTTCGGTTTGTAATCCAGATGAGGAAAAATGTCATTCATGTTGGGGGTCCATTCGCTTGTGCAACGGCAAACTCTAGCAGCAACCGTGAAGTGTGAAAACCATTTTGTGTTCGTATTCTGTGCGTCGAGAGTTTTACCTTGTGAAACTCTGCCGTTCTGCAGCGAACAACTCCATCGCGGGCTTGCGCTCGTGCATCTGTTCAATTACGATCCGCCTTTTTTGTGGTGAACTACTTTGAGCGTGACGGGGCATGAAAGGACGGCCGGAACGAAATGAAGCTGATCCGATTTG
>QIAI01000057.1 GCA_003224995.1 Acidobacteriota bacterium | reverse complement strand
AGAACCTTTGTGCGTTGAAGCTTAACGGAAATTTCGGGATGAAAAGAGTACAAGCCGAGCAGGGGGATTCCGACGCACAATCCTGGGTCGGGCACATGACCTCGCTTGCAGAGAATCTGGACTTGCGGCTAAGCGGGTGAGAGTCCTGGTTAACGCTTGGTCAGCAGGAATTTCCTTTTTTTCCGGCCGGTTTCCTTTGAGGTGCTGTTAGGAACTCCCGGAACTTGCCGTCCTCCGACGACTTGGGCGTGAGCGAGCGCCGAAACAAGCATGAGCCCACCAATGATGTTTCCTAACAATGTAGGCAAAAAGAATCCCGACAGATACTGAGTCCAACTGAGGGCATGATTCACAAGCAAGAAAAATACCGTGGTTGAGCCCGCTACGATATGGTTGAAACCGCCCAGTCCGATGAGGTACGTGAGGATGATGATAATGCTGACCCGGGAAGAGTCGGCGCCGGGAAGAAGCCAGACCATCAATGCAATCAGCCAACCTGCGAATATCGCGCGTACGAAAGCCACGCTAAAGCTCATCCCGGTGTGAGCTACACCAATGTCTGTGAATGCCCGGACGACCTTCGGATCAAATAGCGCGACCTTCGCCACGCACGCGGCAAACAGATAGGTCCCAAGCAGATTAGCGAACAGCACCACGGCCCACAAGCGCAGAACATTCAAGAACGTTGTCACATTTGCCCGCTGCATAAGGGGCAAAATTACCGTGAGCGTGTTTTCCGTGAAGAGCTGCTGTCGTCCCAGAACGACAACCAAGAATCCGACTGCATAACCGGTTCGCGATACAAGCGGCGACCAGGGCAGATCGGGCAAATGGGCGCGGAGAAGCGCTTCCGCCAAAAAGGAGATTCCCATGGAAAGGCCGGCCGCCAACGCGGACCAGGCTAAAGCGGAATTGGAGCGGGAAAGCTCTTCCTCGCCTTCGCGGCGGATGGCCTCATAGACAACGTGCGCATTAATGGCAACACGTTCTTCTACCCGTTTCTCTTCATCCGGCGTGGAGATGACGGCCGGAGTCTCTTCGTTTGCTGCACGCGCACTGCTGTTCGCTTGATTTACACCCATATTTTGCAGAACGCCTCCGCGAGGCGTGAGCCCAACCATGAACTGGCATGGACCACGCCCGTGGAGGCAAGCAATACGCGGAATTCAGCCCTTATGCGGTACGTGCGCCTGCCACGAAGTGGATGATCAATGAGATCACCGCTAAGACAAGCAACAAGTGGATGAGCCCTCCTGCAACGTGAAAGACAGAAAAGCCCGCAATCCACGCAATCAGCAGCACCGCAAATAGGATTGTCCAAATACTCATATACCCTCCTGCGAACGGATTGACTCTAGTGGAACCCGACGACCCTCTCCATACTGACCATTGCGTATTCGTCCCTGACCAAAGCTTGACTCGGCGGTTAAAGGCACCGCATCCGACTGTGTTCGCCAAACGACAGAACGGAAAGTAATCCACAATCCCCGAAGCAGTAGAGCCCATGAATACAGCGGTTACCTGATTCAACTAGTCCAGCGACCCGGAGAAAATGCTTGCAGATTCACGAGTTCGATCGGCCTTATCGGCCTTAATGGATTGAGCAGTTAAAGAGGTGAACACCATGACTCTGATCGTCGAAGCGGAACGCTGGTGTGAGTGCGAGATGGGTGCAGATAACGAACACACGGATCGCTGCGGGGACGTTGCGATTTCGCTCTGTGAGTGTTGTGGAACCCCTCTATGCGAATCGCACGAGATCGTATGCATCCGCTGTTCGTCCCCTGTGTGCCGAAAGTGCGATCACGTCTGCCTCGTGGATACTGACAAAGCGCAATTCATAGCAGCGTAATGAGAGAATTCTCACAGCGGTTTCTCCGGGAGAGAGCGATGCGACTCAACGACGTTCGCCGTTGGAACCACCAGACCTGGACGCAATTGTACGAAGCCGCGTTGTTCGAAATGGACAAAGTAAAGCTTTGTGCACTCATTTGGAATGCGCAGCTCGCGATTCTCGGTAGAGAACTAGAGATAAGAACTTTAGCAGGCACCGGTAGGCAAGAAACGGCGGCCCTGAAGAAGGCCTTGGGAGTTTTGCGCGATCTGGGATGCCTGGCAGGTCTGCAGAGCCCGATGGAACGGACGATCGAGTTCACGCGCGCCACTATCCAACGCGAAGGAACAAAGCAGGAGCGCGCGAGAACCAGCCGTCAAAATAGGCGTAACATTTGATTCCCAGCTTCTGATTCGTTTCCGTTTCATTCCAGAATATCCGCTCTCACTGCTCCATAGTTTGTCGCAGTGTATGCCGGATTCGAATTTTCCATCATGTCAGGGCATCAGCTCACATGCTTACAGCATGCACCGGATGCGAACTGATCCTGCCTTCGGGCTATTTTCAAAGAGGGCGGCTGGCGAGAAAAATCTGATTACTCGCCAGCCCCGCATTTCTCAGGACCCTTTATTATGCGAATTGCCCAGGTTGCGCCACTCTATGAGAGTGTTCCTCCAAAACTTTATGGGGGTACCGAGCGAATTGTTTCGTATCTAACCGAAGAACTAGTGAAACAAGGCCACGATGTCACATTGTTTGCCAGTGGCGATTCCATGACGCAGGCCAGTCTGATAGCGGTATGCCCGCGCGCGTTGCGTCTTGACCCACAATGCGTCGATCAACTTGCGCACCACACCCTGCTATTGGAAGCTGTAGTAGCCATGCAGGAGCAATTCGATGTGATCCATTTCCATCTCGACTATCTGCACTTTCCTCTCACTCGAGTGATGGGGTGGACCACCTTGAGCACGCTGCACGGCCGCCTGGACATTCCTGACCTAGTCCCGCTATGTCAAACATTTCGTGAGATGCCGGTATCGTCGATTTCTGATTCACAACGTGCTCCGCTTCCCTGGCTAAACTGGCAGGGTACGGTTCATCATGGCCTACCTGAAAATCATTATGATTTCAGTCCAAAGTCAGGTGGCTATCTTGCTTTTTTGGGGCGAACGTCTCCGGAAAAAGGATTGGATCAGGCGATCGCAATCGCGCGGCAGGCCGGAATGCCGCTCAAAGTGGGAGCCAAGGTGGATCGAAGCGACGCGGAGTATTTCGAGAGTTGTATCAAACCTTTGCTGGCCGATCGGGACATAGAATTCCTGGGTGAGATAGGATTCCCAGAGAAGAATGAGTTGCTGGGGGGCGCGGCGGCGCTACTGTTTCCAATCGTGTGGCCGGAACCTTTCGGAATTGTCATGATTGAAGCAATGGCGTGTGGCACGCCCGTGATTGCCTACCGGCAGGGCTCGGTTCCTGAAGTACTTGAAGAGGGCATCACGGGTTTCCTGGTAGACAACGCGGAAGCTGCGGTAGAGGCCACAAAGAAACTCGACTCCTTCGACCGGGCTGCATGCCGCCGAAGATTCGAACAGCGATTCACGGCGCGCCGGATGAGTTCACAGTACCTTCGGCTTTACGAGAGACTGGTGCGATCGCAAGGTGAGCCCATCCAAGCCTCGAGTGGAGTTCCCATTGGTTGAGATAAGCGTCAAGAGTGAATTTTATGTTGCAACCGGGTGGCCTCCCGTCGAGGAGCGCGTCCGCGTACTCAAGTATGGACCCATGTTTGCGGTTTTCGACCGCTACGGGAACATCCGTGCGTCGGGGTTAGGCGAGCACGGTCTCTACTATCGAGAGACTCGTTATCTCTCTCGTCTGCGATTATTCCTTGGGGAAACACCTCCATTATTTCTGAGCTCCGGTGTTCGTTCCGATAATTCCCTGTTTTCCGCCGATTTGACGAATGTCGACATTCTTAACGGCGAGAGCGTTGCGCTACCGCGGGGCACGATTCACCTGGTGCGCTCGCGATTACTCTATGAGGGTGTGTGCTACGAGCAGATGCGATTGACAAATTACAGTGCGGAAATCGTGCACCTTCCCCTTCGGATCGAGTTTGGGGCGGATTTCGCCGACGTATTCGAGGTTCGAGGAGTGACGCGTCCTAAACGCGGTGAGCGTCTCCCGGATATCGTGGAGAAAGACCGGGTGACGTTACGCTACCGCGGATTAGATGGTTTCACCCGCTGCACGCAGCTTTCTTGTACGCCTACGCCTACAGAAATTTCAGCGGAGCACATACTTGTGCACGCTGACTTGCATCCTCGGGAAACAATCAGGATTCAGCTGATCGTGCATTGCGAGAGCGTGGAACCGACCGTGAATACGTTCGATTCAGCACTGTACGCAGTTGCTGCCAAAGCCTCGGAAGCGCAGGAGGAAGGGTGCCAGATACGAACTTCGAACCACCAGTTCAACAATTGGCTGACTCGTTCACTCTCTGATGTCCACATGATGATCATGGGGAACCCCGAGACGGACTATCCCTACGCCGGTGTTCCCTGGTTCAGCACAGTGTTTGGACGTGACGGAATCATCACTGCCATGGAGTGTCTTTGGCAGAATCCGCGGATCGCCAAGGGTGTGCTCAACTACCTGGCCTCCACGCAAGCGTTGGAAGAA
>QIAI01000716.1:622-2616 GCA_003224995.1 Acidobacteriota bacterium | reverse complement strand
AAAAGGCGAAACAAAAGCGCAGGCTTGTGCTAACGCCTGGTTACATCAACTATCCTCAACGCTTTTGTTATCCTGAGCTGACTCGTATGCAATTCTGGGCGAGCAGCTAAGTGTCGAACTCCGATCTCACGTCGATTCTCTTCATACTCTTGCTTCTTGTTGGGCTGGCACAGTTGCTCGGCTATCTTTTCGTAGAACTTCGGCAGCCGAAGGTCGTCGGTGAAATCCTGGCTGGCATCGTACTGGGTCCCGCTCTAATCGGTCGATTGCCGTTCGCGTCCGGGCTAATGGAAGCCACGAAGCATCAGGGAAACGTCCTCAACTTTGTTTATTGGCTCGGCTTGCTACTGTTGATGTTCCTTTCCGGGGCGGAAACGCGCCAGCTATTCAGCCGCGAGGAGCGCCGGGAAGTGGCATGGCTCGCCATCGTGGGGACGGGCATGCCGTTCATACTTGGACTGCTAATGGGGCCCTGGCTGATTCGCCCGGCGCTGGCGGGTCCGAATGGCAATCGCATCTCTCTGATCATCATTCTCGCTATAGGGGTTGCGGTGACTTCGGTTCCGGTGGTTTCAAAGATTTTCGCAGACCTAAAGATTCTCAACACCCGCTTCGCACGTCTGGTTCTCGGGGTGGCCGTGTTGGAAGATATCGTGCTGTGGCTTGCGTTGGCGGTGGCAACAGCGATGGCTGGGAAAGCCGTGCTCAATCCGAGAGAAATGTCGTATCACCTGATTGCCACGATAGGATTCTTCGGGCTAGGGCTGACGATCGTCCCCCGGATCGTAAAGCGAATCAACAAGTCGCGGTTCAATGTCTTCGCGAAACACTCGCCGGTGGGCTATGCAATCGCAGTTCTGCTTGGATATTGCGTGGTCGCTGGAGCGCTGGATGTCAGCCTGGTATTTGCGGCCTTTCTTGCGGGATTCGCCGTGGTACATAAGAGGCGCAGACTCTTCTCGGAGGCACTCGACACAATAGGAAAGGTATCGTTCGCCTTCTTTATTCCTGTTTATTTTGCCATGGTAGGGCTGAAACTCGACCTCGTTCGGGGCCTGTCGCTAGGGATGATGGCCGCATTCATCATCGGAAGTTGTGTGGTCAAGATTCTTTCTGTATCACTAGCGGGCCGATTCGCAGGCTTCCATGGATTGGACCTGATGCTGGGATTATTAGCCCGAAGTTCTACACGACACTTGTGTTGGCAGCCGTCCTCACCTCGCAGGCGGCTGGCGCCTGGCTTGATTACGTGCTGCGCAAGGGCTGGCCGCTGCTGAGGCCATCTGCCCCGAGCGAGTCGGCAATCACATCCACAGAGGAAGGTCCGTCCACCATTTGAGCGTGAGGCGACACGCTTAACTTTCGTCGCAAGGGACGGAGGGTCAACTGGCGTAACATCGCCATTGCACGCAATATAAAAAGACGCCCACTTTCAGGTAAGTTGTGATTATTCGGACCACCACTTACTGAAAGGAGCGCCGTTTATGGAGCAAGAGAAGTATATCGGCATGGATGTTCACCAAGCAACGATCTGCGTTGCCGTCCTCGACGGCCGGGGCAAGCTGATCATGGAGTGCATTCTGGAGACGAAAGCGGCCACCATTCTGGAGTTCCTCCGAGGGTTGCATGGAAGTCTGTCGGTGACCTTCGAAGAAGGGACCTCGGCCGCCTGGTTGTATGATTTGCTGAAACCGCACGTGAGCCATCTCGTGGTCTGCGATCCGCGCAAGAACGCGTTGTTGCAAGACGGCAGCAAGAGTGACCGGATCGATGCGCGCAAACTGGCGGAGTTGTTACGCGGCAACTAACTCAGCCCGGTGTACCACGGAGAGAACGGGGTGCGCACCTTGAAGGAACTGGCACGGAGCTATCTGACCATCAGCCAGGATCTGGTGCGGGTAATGGTGCGCGTGAAAGCTCTGTATCGGAGTTGGGCCATTCCCTGTTCCGGCAAACAAGTCTACGCCCAGCGTCAGCGTTCGATATGGTTGGAC
>QIAI01000716.1:0-571 GCA_003224995.1 Acidobacteriota bacterium | reverse complement strand
TTTTACTACCAGCAACTGGATGCGCTGCGATGGTTGCGCCAGGAAGTACGCCGAGATCTTTTGAGCGAGAGCGCCCGACATCCGGCGACCCGACGGCTGCGCCAGATTCCCTCGATCGGTCCGATTCGCGCCGCCTTATTGATCGCCCTGCTGCAGACTCCGCATCGTTTCCGCACCAAGCGACAGCAGTGGGCCTACAGCGGCTTCGGCATCGAAACCCACGACAGTGGAGAACACCGCTTCGTCGAGGGAGAGCTGCGACGAGCGAAGAAGAAAGCATCGGTGCGCGGACTCATCGAAATTACAATCGCGATCTCAAGAACCTGTTCAAAGGCGCGGCCACCAGGCGGCAGCGCAACCAGGGCCATTGCGAGAGTTTTACAGCGCTCTGCTGGCCAAAGGGATCCGGCCCGAGATGGCTCGGCTGACCTTGGCGCGAAAGATGGCCGCGATCACGTTAACGATCTGGAAGAAAGGAGTCGATTTCGACGCCCAACAAGTACATCGGCAAGTAGCTTGAGCGTTTCCCTGGGGAAGAGGCCTTTCCATCGCGGGAGTTTCTTGCGGGTGG
>QIAI01000056.1:416-6292 GCA_003224995.1 Acidobacteriota bacterium | reverse complement strand
GGTCGAAATCGACAAACGTGTTGGCCGGCCAGACTTGCACCCGAAGTTCCTCGCGGGTTACCAGATCGCCCGCCCGCTCCAGCAGAGTGGCCAAAACCTCCAGAGGTTGCCCCTGCAGCCGCAGCTTCACTCCGCCCTTGCGCAATTCCCCCGCGCGCCGGTCCAGTTCGAAACCCTCAAAACGTAAAATGCGTACGGGTGGTTTTGAGTCAGGCATGGAAGCGTTCACAGACAGCGCAGAGCCTACCACAGCCTGATCGGTGAGAGTCCCGGTAGGTGAGAGTGCCGGCCCGGTGAGAGTCCGAAAACTCTGCATGATCCAAAAGTTGAATTCTCCGCGAACTCTGCGGTTTAAGATTTTCTTCGCGAACATAGCGCCCCGTCGCGTACTTCGCGATAAAGATTTTTTCCCCACCCTGAAATCTGAAATCAAAACTCTCCCATGACCCCGAAATTGAATCCTCCGAGAACTCCGCGCCTCTCCTCCCCGCACTCTGCGGTTCAAGATTTTCTTCGCGAACATAGCGCCCCGCATCGCGTACTTCGCGGTAAAGATGTTTTTCACCAAACTCTGCCATGACCCCAAAGTTGAATTCTCCGCGAACTCTGCGGCTCTCCTCCGCGCACTCTGCGGTTCAAGATTTTCGTCGCGAACTTAGCGCCCGCCATCACGTACTTCGCGGTTAAAGATTTTTCGCCCTGAAATCTGAAATTAAAATCAAAACCCCGCGCCCGACCTGGATGCGTATACCGCATACTGATGGGCCCCCCCCGTGCTCCGCAATTCCTGGCCGCCCGCCAGAATGCCTTCATGCTCCGCATTGTGATAAAGCACAAAAACCTTGCGCGGATGCTCCTTCAACGATTGCTCCAGGTTCCCGATCAGCCGTTCCAGCCCCGGTTTCGGCAACGGATTAAACAAATACACAACCGCAGCCTCCGGAGGGAATTGGAACTCGCAAGCGTCCCCGCACATGGAGACCAAATCGAAGCTCCTCTGCTTCGGCGAGGAATAAAGCCGTATATTCTCCTGCGCAATCCGCGCCAGCTCCGGCAGCAGTTCCACTCCAATTATTTTTCGAAACGGGTAATCCGACGCCATCAGCAGCGTCCGCCCCTTGCCCGATCCCACATCGACGAAAATGAATTCTTCAAAGTCAATCCTTAAACCCGCCACCATTTCGTGAAACAGCGCCGGTTCCGTAGGTTGATACGGCGAATGAAAAACGCCCAGCAAGCGAGATCGCCAATCGACCGTGGCGCTGGAGGTATTCACGCGATACTCCCAGTCATACTCAGCGTAGAACCTGCTCCTCTCCGAGCCCGGTTGCAGGTCCACCAGTCCCGTACTGCGGTCGACAAGTTCACAGCTGTTCGGCCAGGAACTTCCATACAGGAGAATGTTAGCGCAAAGAGAGAAGAGATCTCGCGTATCGTGCGCGGGGAAGAATTCTTACCAGGAACAGCGCCTGCCGCGCGGCAATTTCTACTTTCCCAGTTCTTCCAGGTTTTTCGGCGCGGGAGGCTTGTACCCTGCAGGAGCGCCTTTCTCAATGAACGGGAAATCATCAGGAACTTGAACTTCCACCAGTCCCTCCGGACTCAGTTTGTAAGGCCGCCCGCTCGGGTCTAGCGGAATCGCGGGTAACAAGTTCGCCGCGACCAGGTCCGCCATCGATCTCGGCAGCTGCCCGGTCTTCTGCCCATACTGGCCGACTAGTTCTTGCAGCGCGGTGACGTCGTCCGCAATCTGAAGCGCTCGTAAATGGGCGACGGCATTGCCGCGAATCTGTTTCTCCTGCGAGCTTTGATACGTGGTCGTCCACAGTGCGCGCGCCATCTGCGTGTCGCCCGCATGCTGCGCCATCTGTGCCGCCATCACCTTCAGAAACGGATGTGCGTTGGGCGTCTTGGAACCTCGCAAAAACGCATCCGCGGCTCGTTCGTAATCCTTCGTATCCATGTAGTAAATGAAGCCCAGCTCGTAATAAAGTTTCCAGTTGTCAGGATTGTTGCGGATTCCGTATTCCACCAACTGGGTTGCCTGGTCGGGCATGCCCGCGCCATTCGGAGGTTGCGGTGACAGGAAATTCGCGCCGAACTCGTAGGCGACGTCCAGGTGCGGATCCAGCGTGGTCGTGATCGCCAGCAGCGGCGCTAACAGCCGGTAATGACTGGCGCGGGCTTCGTGCCGTCCCCCAAAATACTGCACCGCTCGCGTCCAGTAGATATCTGCCAGCAATCCGTCATAGCCCAGGCTCATTCGCTTCACGGCTTTTGGAGAGCTGACAAAAAGTACGTCTTCCAGCGTCGCCCCGGTTCGCAAGCGATCGATCCGGCTCAGCACTGCGGCAGATCCCGCCAGGCAGGCCACCAGCAAAATGCCCGCGGTCATCGTGACTGTGCGCGATCGGTTCATTTCAGATTACGTCGCTGGAAAATCAGAATCGCACCGCACAGCGCCATCATGGAGTACAGCAGTGCATACAGCGAATTGAAAATGATGAGTTGGCTGGATACAGGCTGCCCATGCGCGACCGAGCTGATTACATTGAGCGCCGAAAAATTAGGCACCAGGTAAGCCACCGCGGTGGCTACCCACTTCGTCATGCCCTGAGCCATCGCCGCGAAGTTCCGCAAATCCTCCGAGAATGTTCCAATCACGAATAACGAGAACGCGAACACCGCCGACAACAGAGGCGAGGAAAATGACGAAAACAGCAGCGCCAGCGAGCAGATTATCAAAAACTGCAGGATGATGAAATACAGCGCGACCAGCACCCACCCATCCGGCTTCTGAAATTTGTGCGCTACGTAGAGGAGCGCCCCGAACACGCCGATCGCCATGCAAAATGCATTGACCACCAGCGTACCGGCCAGTCCAAAGAATTTCCCAATGATGAACTCCCAGCGCCGTACCGGCCGCGACAGAACCGTGTACAACGTGCGCTTTTCGATTTCCTTGGAGACCAGCCCGATGCCGACGAAAATCGCAATCACCACTCCAAACAACGAAACCGCCGTCAGCCCCAGGTTGATCACCACCAGCTTTTCAATATCGATCGAGATCTGACCGACCAGGATTGCCGCTCCCGATAGCAGGACGGCGAAGGCGATAAGGTTGTACAACACCCGGTCGCGCACCGCTTCCCGAAAGGTATTCGACGCGATGCAGGCAATGCGGTTGTTCATGCCAGACTCCCCGCCGTCTTTTCCGAGCGCTTCAGCTTTTCCACGAAATACTGCTCCAGCGTGGTCCGCACCGGTACCAGTGACACGATGCGCAGTCGTTCCCGGCGCAAGGCATCAATCACGAGATCCTGGCTCTCTTCCGCCACCACCGCGCGCACCGTGTCGCCCGTAACGTGGCACGTCGCTCCTATCGTCTTGATGGAAGTCGGTACCACCGTCCCTTCCCAGACGATCTCGACTTTTCCCTGCACCCCGGAAGTCAGGTCCGCCACCGCTCCCACCGCGCGCAGTTCCCCCAGGTGAATCACCGCAACCCGGTCGCACAGCGCCTCTGCATCCGACAAAATGTGGGTGGAGAAAAACACCGTTTTACCTTCAGCCTTCAGCTGCTCCATCAGGTCGCGCACTTCGCGACGGCCCATCGGGTCCAATCCCGACATCGGCTCATCCAGGAAAACCACCTTGGGTTCGTGCAGGATGGCTTGCGCGATTCCCACCCGCTGCAGCATGCCTTTCGAAAATTTACGCAACTGCACCCCGGCAACATCCGGCAGCCCGACGCGTCCCAGCACGCTTTGCACGCGCGCCGACAGGTCCTTGCCTGCTACACCGGAAAGCCGCCCGTAGTATTCCAGCAACTCTCGCGCCGTGAGGTAGTCATAGAAATAAGGCTGCTCCGGAAGGAATCCGATTTGCGCCTTCATCCCGGGATCGTTCAGATCCCTGCCCAGGATCCGGGCCGAGCCGCTGGTGGGGAATACCAATCCCATCAGCATTTTCAGAGTCGTGGTTTTACCCGCCCCGTTGGGACCCAGAAATCCGAAAATTTCCCCTTCTTCGACATTCAAATGAAGTGGATGCAGAGCACACTTCGGCCGCTTCCTCCAGAAGCCGACACTGTAAACCTTCACCAAACCCACGATTTCTATGGCGTGCATGCGTGTAGCACGGGCGCTGTCGCCCGCGTCCTTTGCTCATCAAAATCAAGTCAAGTATATAAAAATCGTAGCAGCGGCGAGTACCCGAGCAGCTCCCTCGGGTTCCTTTAGTAATCGCTCGCAGTCCCAAGCAGGACCGGTACGGAATTGGACGAATGACCGCGAGCCGGCCCGGGCCAACAACCGACGACCGACGACCAAAAAGAAATGGCCGAGATTTTCATCTCGGCCATTCCCGGCTGGTACCCTCCCCCAAGTACTTCGCCACTCTTGAAGCGCCGCAGGCGCTCAAACCAAATTTCTAGTTTCCAAGTCTAGGATTCTTCCCGAGATCCGAGACCTGAGACCCGACGCCTGCCCTTCACTGCGCGATTGGAAATGCCATGCAAGCCGCCGCCGTGGAAACAGGAGTCGACGTACCGGCCGGCTGTATGCGCAGCACTCCATCATCAGTCGAGCAAAAGCTTCGGTTTCCGCTTGCCTGCGGAGCCACCGGCGCTGCGCCAACCACAAACGCCGCGTTGAAAGTGCCAACCGTCGCTAGTCCGGTGGCCAAAAATGTGTATCCGCTCTTGCCCGGCGTTCCGGGTATCGATTGGGCCAGGGCGTTGTCCAATAAGCAAGCCGACGCCGCCGATCCGGCGCATGGCGCCGCACCTCCCAGGTTGGAGATATCCGTGGCGTAACCGATTGTCGGATAGGCCGAGCTGTAGGCAAACTCCGCCGTCTTTATAGTTCGCACCGAACTCGCCGCCGAGGCCTCATTCGCCGCAATCCTGGCCTGCAAAAGGTTCGGAATCGCGATCGCCGCAATAATCAGGATGATCGCCACTACGATCAGCAACTCGATCAGCGAAAATCCATGTTGATGGCGCATATTCGTTTCCTGTTGGCGTTCCGCGGACGGCCCGCCTGCGAACCTTACTCAGCTATATCGATTGCATTCGAGTTGCCAATTTTGCCTGCCCTGCCGTACCGTGGTCACCAATGCAAGTTCTTTGAATCCAGTAGTATCTGTCTCGTTGCCGATCCGCTGCGATCTCCATACCAACCAAAAACCTTCAGCAACGACACAAATCGTCATGCAAACCCTATTTTCCGCAATCCTGGCAAAAATAGAAAAAGGGCAGAAGCCTAAGCTTCTGCCCCGGTTTACCCTTGCGGGTAGTTGAGTCTAGCTACTAGTTGTTTAGCGGTGCCAAAGCCTGGCAGGCGGCCACTGCAGCAGCAGCCGTACCTGTAGGATCCTGGCGAACCACCGCGTCTTCGGTCGAGCAGAAGTCGCGGGTACCAGTCTGGCGAAACACGATCGGCGCGCCATTGATCAGATACTGCGCGTTGATGCCGCCAGCAGCAACCACCACACTGGTGAACGTGTAACCGCTCTTACCAGTGACTGCCGGAGTACCGTTCTGGGCCAGGTTGTTGTCAATCAAGCAAGCGGTTGCAGCTGTCGGGACGCACGGCGAAGCGCCGCCCAGGGCCGGCAGAGTGCCATAGCCTGTTCCAGGATAAGCGGAGTAATAGCTGACTTCCGCCGTGTTAACCGTACGAATGGAGCTGGCCGCGGACGACTCGTTAGCCGCCATACGTGCGCGCAGCAAGTTTGGAATTGCGATGGCAGCGATGATCAGGATGATCGCGACCACGATCAACAACTCAATTAGTGAGAAACCCTTTTGTTTCCGCATTTCGATTTTTTCCCTCGTCTCCCGTGACTTTTTTAACTTTGGCCTTTTCAGGACC
>QIAI01000056.1:0-368 GCA_003224995.1 Acidobacteriota bacterium | reverse complement strand
GCTCTTATTTTCAATTATGCCTCATCCTGCGGTACCCACACCAAATTCTGCCTTGCTGGTAAGAACGCCGCATTTCTGACAAATTGCGTCGTTTTTTGCCGACAAACCGTGTCATGAGCTGGCGCGGCCTTTTGTCACAAATCCGAATCCATGCACAAAAAGAAAAGCAGCGAAGGTTGCCCTTCGCTGCTCTCCGGCTTGTACCCTCCCCCAGGTACTTCGCCAACTTGTTAAAGAATTCAGAACAACGCTGGTACTGGTGGCACGTGCCATGCCAATTTGGAATCGGCCCGCAAACAGGATCGGCGCAACAATACCCCTCAGAAAAATCACGGACTTAGCTGTTTTCGCAGAGGCCCGAACCCCTC
>QIAI01000055.1:4206-10367 GCA_003224995.1 Acidobacteriota bacterium | reverse complement strand
CTTTATCGCCTATCGCACGGCAGCGTCGATCACCGATCCCCTGGCGAAGCTGATGACCGTAGCGCACAAGATCGGCAATACCGGCGATTTGGATCACAACATCGAAATCGACACCCAGCGTCAGGATGAAATCGGCGAACTGGCCCGTACCTTCGCCAACATGGTGACTTATCTGAAGGAGATGGCGGCGGTTTCCGAAGCCATCGCAAACGGCGACCTGATGGTGGAAGTGGAACCGCGATCGAAACAGGACACTCTGGGTCATGCCTTCCAGCAAATGGTCGAGAGCTTGCGCGGACTGGTGCGCAGCGTGCGCGATCTCGCGTCGCAGGTGGCCAGCGGGTCGAGCCAGGTGGCGGGCGCGTCCGACGAATCAGCCAAGATCAGCCTGCAGGGATCCTCGGCGATTGATGAAGTGACCAGCACCATGCACGAGATGAGCGTGAACGTGCAGAACATGGTGAAGAGCACGCAGACGCAGGCCTCCAGCGTGAGCGAGACTTCCGCCTCCATCGACCAGATGGTGGCTTCGATCCAGCGCGTGGCCGATACCGCCAAAGTGCTGCTGGATATTTCCAACCGGTCGCGCGAAGAGGTGCATAGCGGCATCACCACCATGGAGAAGGCGACCGAGGGCCTGACCAAGATCAACAACACCATCCGTTCCTCGGGTTCCATCATCGATGCACTGGGACAACGGGCTGACGACATTGGCAAGATCATCGAAGTCATCGACGATTTGGCCGAGCAGACCAACCTGCTGGCATTGAATGCGGCGATCGAGGCGGCCCGCGCCGGCGAGCATGGACTCGGATTCGCGGTGGTGGCGGATGAAGTCCGCAAGCTGGCCGAGAAGTCGGCGCAGTCGACCAAGGAAATTTCCGAGCTGATCCAGAGCATTCAGAAGGAAGCCCGCAAGGCGGTGGAGAACATGGACGAGAGCACGACCATCGTCAATGAAGGCCTGGAACTGGGCGGCGAGCTGAACGGAGCGTTGCGCAAGATTTCGAACGTGGTCACGGAAGTCTACAAGTTCGCGCAGGAAATTGGCGCAGCGACCAACGAGCAGTCGCATGGTTCTTCGCAGATTGCGCGCGCCACCACGCGGCTGAACGAGATCACCCACGAAATCAATTCGGCGGTCGAAGAGCAGGCATCGGGAGCGCAAGCGGTAGTGAAAGCCATGGAGCGCATGCGCGAACTGATTCAGCAGAGCACTTCGGGCTCGACCGAGCTGGCGGCTTCGGCGGAACAGATGTCGAAGATGTCGCGCGAGCTGCTGGATGCCCTGGAGCGCGTCGCGGGCCGGACGGGCGAGGTCGAGACCCCGCGCCGCGAGGATCGGACCAAGGGCAAGGTTGCGCGTCGCGCTACGGCAGGGGCGTAAGCATGAGCATCGAGCGGCACAGCAACCGAGAACTGCAGATCGTCGGCTTTCGGGTGGGGAATGAGACCTATGGGGTTCCCATCGCGGCGCTGCACGAGATCGTGCGCGTGCCCGAGATCACTGCCGTGCCGGATGCGCCCGAGTACATGGAAGGCGTGATCAACCTGCGGGGAAAGATCGTCTCCCAACCGGATTCTGGTGGTGGAGTTCAACGGGAGGCTGTCGGGACTGATTGTGGACTCAGCGTCGGAGGTTTTGAAGATCTCGCCCACCGACATTGAGCCGCCTCCGCCGGTACTGCAGGAAGGCGGGTTGAACTGCGTGACGGGACTGGGCAAATACAAGGGTCGGCTGATCATGCTATTGGATACCACCAAACTCCTGGAGTTCAGCGGACTGCGGGTGCAAAAAGCTTCCGGCGAGGGCAAGCCGGCAGCCAATCCGAAAGCGGAGGTTCGCGGCGCGGCTGCCCGCTAGGCAGAACGGCACCGGAAAGCACATGGGAACATCAGGCGCAGCACCGGCACCGGCACTCACCGATGCGGAATTGAAGCTTCTGCAAGCGCTCATCTACCAGGAATGCGGCATGCATTTCGACGAGCGCCGCACGCACTTTCTGCAGGATCGCCTGCTACGCCGCCTGAAAGAGTGTCATGTCGACTCCTTTTACAGCTACTACCGGCTGCTGATCAGCGACGCGGGGAAGGCCGAACTGGCGCAATTGCTGGAGAACCTCACGGTCAACGAGACCAGCTTCTTCCGCAACCGGGCGCAGCTTGACCTGTTTCACAAATACATTTTGGAAGACCTGTTACGACGCAAGCAGGAGCGGCGGGATTTCTCCTTGCGTTTCTGGAGCGCGGGCTGCTCCACCGGGCAGGAAGCGTACACCATGGCGATGCAGGTAGCCGATGCGCTGGCTTATTACTACATGCGCAATCCCCTGCCGGTGGAAACGCCTTCGCCCAAACCGCTGATTCCTCATCCCTGGAAGGTGGAAATCCTGGCCAGCGATATCAGTTATTCCGTGCTGCGCGCCGGGCAGGACGGAACTTACAACGAGAACCAGATGGCTTCGGTCGATTACAGCTACCGGCTGCGCTACTTCGACAAAGTAGGAGATCGATACGCGGTCAAAAAGGCGCTGAAGGAAGTGGTTCATTTCGACTTCCATAACCTGAAGACGGAGTACCTGCCGCAGCGCAACGACGTGATTTTTTGCCGGAACGTGATGATGTACTTCGACGAAGCCGAGCAAAAACGCCTGATCCACAAGTTTTACCGCTGTCTGAATCCGGACGGGTACCTGTTTGTGGGGCACGCGGAAAGCCTGCTGGGCATGACCGAAGAGTTTCAGATGGTGCACCGCAACAGCGGCACAGCCTACCAGCGAATCGAGGTGAGGCCGTGAGCCAGTCGGACGATCGCATGGTCGAACTGCGGGAGCTGTTCTTCGAGAGCGCGCAGGAACTGCTGCAAGCGCTCAACGAAGAAGCGCTGAAGCTCGAAAAGCGTCCGGGCGATACGGAGATCGTGCGCAGTTTACGGCGGATCGTACACACCTTGAAAGGGGATTCGGCGGCGTGCGGGTATCGCGAGCTGAGTGAGGTCTCGCACGAACTGGAAGACGCGCTGGCGCTGGAATCAGCCGCCGCGGATGCCAGCCTGGCCGAAGTAGCCTTCACGGCGGCTGATCTTTTCTCGGCGATGCTGGCAGCGTATCGCAAGAAATCGAAATTGCCGAGCCGCGATCCGCTACGAAAGATGGTGAAACAACTCACGGAGGCGCCGGGAACCAAGCCGGGCGGGAAAAAGAAGGCTGCGGTGTCAGCCAAGGCTCTGGGGTGGACGGAATACGAGAAGCTTGCGGTGCAGAAGTCGCAAGAAAGCGGGCGCTTCGTCTATCACGTGCAGGCGCAAATTGATCCACACTGCGCCATGCCGATCGCCGGACGGCAACTTGTCCAGAATGCGTTGGCGTCTCTCGGAGATGTGCTGGCGGCGCGTCCGGAAGCGGGCTCGCCGGCTGCCAGCAAGCTGGTGGAATTCCTGCTCGCGACCGAGAAGACGGGGGAGGAAATTTCGGCGAAGTGTCGGATTCCGACCATTGTGGCCAGTGTGAAAGCGGACTTGCTGCCGGGCGAAGTCGCTGCCCCGAAACGCGCGGCGAAACGCGTGGAGACGGAAAGCGTCGCTGCACCGGAGGCCACCCCCGAGCAGGAAACGCCGGCAGTGCCGATGGCGGAAGAGCTTGCGGCCGAGGTTGTCAGCCAGCAACACACGACGCTGGCGGAAAACATTTTGCGGGTGGATTCCGAGCGCATCGACAGCGTGCTGAATCTGGTCGGCGAGTTGATCATCGGCAAGTCGATGCTGCAGCAGGCGCTCAACGAGTTCTCCAAGTTCTATCCCAAGGATGCGATGCGGGGGAAGTTCGCCGATGCCATGGCGTTTCAGGCGCGCGTGCTCAATGACCTGCAGCGCTCGGTGATGAAAATCCGCATGGTGCCGGTGGAGCAGCTGTTCCGCCGCTTCCCCCGCATGGTGCGGGACGTGGCACGGCAATGCGGGAAAGACGTCGAATTGGTATTGAGCGGTCAGGATACGGATCTCGATAAGAGCATTCTGGACGCGATCGCGGAACCGCTAACCCATCTGGTTCGTAACGCGATTGGCCACGGCCTGGAGCCTGCGGACGAACGCCAGCAGGCCGGCAAGCCGGCCAAGGGAATCCTGCGGCTGAGCGCCTATCACCAGGGCAACCAGGTGATCGTGGAAGTCGGCGATGACGGGGGAGGCATGGATGTACAGCGTATCCAGGCGACGGCCATCGAGTTGGGACTGGTGACCAGCCAGGATGCGGCGCGCCTCAATGATGCGGAAACGCTGGACTTCATTTTCCGCCCCGGGTTCAGCACCGCGCGCAAAGTAACGGAAGTTTCGGGACGCGGCGTAGGCATGGACGTCGTGCAGAGCGTGTTGCACCGGCTGAAAGGCACGATTCACATCGAAACCCATCCCGGCCAGGGCACGACCTTCCGCATGAAACTGCCACTGACTCTGGCCATCATCAAGGCGCTGCTTTTTCAGGTGCAGGAGCGCCTGTACGCGGTCCCGCTCAATGCGGTGGTGGAAATTGCACGCACCCGCGAGTCGGAAGTCCACCAGGTGGACCACTACGAAGTGCTGCAGTTGCGCAATCAGGTTCTGCCGCTGGTGCGTCTGGGACGTCCGCGGGCGCAGGACGCGGACCGCGCGGCGACCAAACTTTTTGTGCTGGTGATCAGCGTGGGGGAGAGGAAATTCGGGCTCATCGTAGATGGGCTGGAAGGTGAGGAAGAGTTGGTCATCAAGGCATTGGACGACCATGCTGTCTCGACCGACCTTGTGAGCGGAGCTTCGATCCTGGGGGATGGGCGAGTTGTCCTGATTCTGAATTTATCGGCGGTGGTGGAGCATTTTGCCCGCATGCGTCCGGAAGAGGCCGGGGCGGTGAACTTCGGGTTGCTGCTTTCCCAGGCGGACCGGGCACGGCTCAGCCAGAGCGCAGTGGGAGGACGGGCATGAGCGGCCCCCGGGTGCGCGTACTCGTGGTCGATGATTCGGCGCTCATGCGCAAGCTGATTCCGCAGATTCTGGAAGCCGATGCGTCCATCGAGGTGGTGGGCACGGCGATGGACGGCAACTTTGGACTCAAGAAGCTGGAGGAATTGAAGCCGCAGGTGATCACGCTGGATTTGGAGATGCCGGGGATGAACGGCATCGACATGCTGCGTCAGGTGATGCGGAAGCTTTATCCGGTGCCGGTGATCGTGGTCAGCTCGCATAGTACGGAAGGGGCTTCGATCACACTGAAGGCACTGGGATTCGGAGCGTTCGATTTCGTGGCGAAGCCGAAAGATGTCTCCACCCGCATGCCCGAAATCGCCGCCGAGTTGATCGCGAAAATCAAGGCGGCAGCCAGCAGCAAGAGCATCGCGGTAAAGCCGCTGGCCAGCACCATGCAGTACGGCAAAGCGCCGGTAGCTTCCACCAAGGCGCCAACCCGAATCGTCACCATCGGGGTATCGACGGGCGGCCCGCATGCACTGCAGTACGTGTTTTCGCAGCTGCCCGCGGATTTACCGGGAAGCATCCTGGTGGTGCAGCACATGCCGGAGAATTTCACGGAAATGTTTGCGCGGCGGCTGGACGAGACCAGTGCGTTGCGGGTGAAGGAAGCGCAATCCGGCGACCTGTTGATGCCGGGGCGGGCGCTGATTTGTCCGGGTAGCCGACACTTGAAAGTAATGAAGCTGCCGTTGGGGAACGTGGCCTTGCTGAGCGATGAGCCGCGCACTCGCGGGCATCGGCCTTCGGCGGACATTTTGTTTCGCAGTGCGGCGGAAGAGTTCGGTGCTCAGAACGTGGCCGTCATCATGACCGGCATGGGCGACGACGGAGCGGAAGGCTTGGGCACGGTAAAGGCAGCGGGCGGCATGACTATCGCGCAGAGTGAAGAGTCGTGCGTGGTCTATGGCATGCCGAAAGCGGCCGTGGAGCGTGGCTACGCCACGCGGGTGGTGAGTTTGGAAGCAATGGCAAGCACGCTCATGGCGCAGTGCGCTCCGGAGCGAGCCGAGAAGTCAGGGAACAACGCGGGCGGAAAGGGCGCCAGCGCTGGGCAAAACTAGGGTTATCTAGCCGGCGCTCGCGCCGCATGGTACGAAGGTAAGCAACAGGAGGTCGTTATGGAACAGTTTGCATCCGTAAAACGCAGCAAAGACGGGCAGCC
>QIAI01000055.1:0-4098 GCA_003224995.1 Acidobacteriota bacterium | reverse complement strand
AAGCCCATCCGGAAGCGCGCATCGTCATGGTGTCGTCGGTCGGCTACCAGGAAAACATTGTGGCTGCCTTGCAGCGTGGAGCACGCCATTTCGTGCAAAAGCCGGTGAAGCCGGAAGTGCTCTACGAAGTAATCAAGTACGTGCTGGGCGAAGATGGCGCCGTGGCGAACGCAGCCAGCGCGGGAGCCTAAAGCGATGAAGATGGAGTTGATCCAGCCGTTCATCAACTCGGCGGACGCGGTATTGGCGCAGGGCCTGCAGTGCAGCACTGCGATTGGCAGTCTCAGCATGGAGGAGGAAGCCTATCGCCGGAAAGGTGTAGCGGCCATGGTATGGGTCACCGGCGACATCGAGGGGCGAATCATCATCGACCTCGATCCGGAGACGGCGGTGCGCGTGGCCGGCAAGATGGCTGGCGCCGACTTGCCGGAATCCGACTTGCTGGTGAAAGAAACCGCCTGCGAACTGGCCAACCAGATCATTGGCAACGCGATCACTGCGTTGAATGATCAGGGCTTCCATTTCCGGGTGCATCCCCCCGTGATGCACACTTCGGCGGAAGGCATCAAGAGCAGCGAGGATACCGAAGCGCTGGTGATGTGCTTCGAGACCCCGGTGGGCAGCGTCTTCATGAATATCGCGCTACGCTACAACCACAAGCGGCACGCCGAGGCGGCCAGCGCCGGCCGATAGAGCTGCGCGTACGTTTGCCGCAATAAATCTGCCTTTCTCGCTCCATTCCTCAAAAGCTGATGCCCCTCATTGTGGGCGATTCGCTCATACGCGGCAGTTCATAGAAAAGCTTGTAACCGCGAAGGACGCGAGGGGTCGCGATGCTCGCGAAGAAAACCCAAAGGCGGAGAGCACGCGGCGGGCGCGAGAAGAGTTCGGACTCCGGACTCCAAGTTCACAAAAGCTTGTAACCGCGAAGGGCGCGAGGCTCGCGAGGTTCGCAAAGAAAATCCAAACGGCAGAGCTTACGAGAAGGACGTACGGGAAGGATGGTTACGGGCCGGTAAGGATGAAGACGGGGTTCTGTCCCGGCGGCTGGCCGAGCCCCGTTCCATTTTCATTCGCGGTCGGCTGCCCCGCGGGATTGCTAACCGTAAACGTCCCATTGCTGATGCCGGTCACGGTAAAGGTGCCGTTGTCGGCGGCTTGCGAAAGGTTCGAGATGGTGATCACCAGCCCGAGAAAGACGGGAACGCCGGAGTTGGGATCGTAGGTGTAGGAGTACGTAGTGTTGGCGCCGTTCTGCACAACCCCAGTTATGTTCAGGAGCGTGGGAGAGAACGAACTGCCGGGAGCGGGAATGGCCGCGAAATACTGATCGCCGGCGGGATTGATACTGGACACGCCGCTACCGTCACAACTGGCAACATAGACCTTCGAACTATCGGGCGCCGCCGCGGCCGCTATCCGGAAGCGGGCGGAGGCACAATTCCCCACCGCGGAAACGGAAACCTCGGGCAATGGAATCGACTTCGTGACCTGGTTGGTCAGTTCGTCGATGACCGTAACTTGAGCTTGCAGGCAGGGCGTCTGCTGGCAACTCGCCGAAGTGCTGTCGATGTAGAAACTCGCGACATACGCTCGGGTACCATCCGGCAGTGCCGTGGCTGAGACTGGCGAACAACCTATAACGGGGCAGGGTGTGCCGCCGCCGGCGGGGATGGGTGCGGTAAGGTCGATGTTGGCGAGGAGAACGGGAGGGTCGGTACTCACATCGTAAATGGCCAGCCTGCTGGTAGTCGGGTTGGGAATGTAAATTCGATTGCGGCGGCTGTCGTAGTACATGAATTCGGCGCCTGCTCCGACCGAGACACTGCCCAGGACGGCATCCGCAGGCGCGAGGCTATCAATGGTCGTGAGCAGGCCATCGTCGTGGCTCAGCACGTACACCCGAGCGCCATCACTGCGCACTACCGCCCACCTGGGTGAGGCTCCCACGGGAAGGTTCGTTGCTACGAGCTTATCGACGGTGGTGATCACCGAGACACTCGCCGAATCACGATTCACCACGTAAAGCTTTTTACCATTGGGCAGCTCGGCCATCGCAATCGGGTGGGAGCCCACCGCAATCGTGTCGGTGACCGCATTACTACCGGCGTTGATGACATTGATGGTCTGATTGCCGGAATTGGCTACGTACATCGTGCCCGGTTCGGTGCTCTGCACAAAAACGGGGGCGGAGCCCGGGGCGAGATTGACGTTCACCGAGGTGCCGATGGGGGTGGACGTGCCCGCCCCGACCATTCGCAACCCAGATGCGAGATCCCTGAAGGGTCGCGTGAACGGGCATCCTGTCCACACGCGTCACGCCAGATGCGGAATCTCCCGAAACATCGACCTGCAAGCCGGTACCGCGGTTGGTGGCTCCGTTCTGATTCACGGTAAAGACGGAATGGAAGTTCTTCGGATCCGGGGTCGGAACCGGATTGGGAATGATGGTGGGGCGATAGACGTCGCCGCAAGCAACGCAGATTAATAAGCACAACAGGAGAGCCGGCAGCCGGCCCGTACGCACCCAATTCATCGGCACCCCGCCGCGAGATTCATGAAGTTACAAGGCTTTGTGAAGAATTGAACATTGTAATTGGGAAATGGAGGAGATGGCTAGTCGGGTGTCAGGTCTCGGGTCTCAGGTGCCAGGTTTCAAAGTTTCAATTTTCAAAGTTTCAATTTTCAAAGTTTCAAGTTTCAAAGGTTCGGGTTTGAAAGTTTCAAGTTTCGAGTTTCGAGTTTCGGGTTTCGGGTTTGAGGTCGATCCCATCCGCCAAGCTTATTAGTGCTCGCCGGAGAGGGGCGGGTTGCCTGTTGGAAGAAGATCGGAGAAACGGCGACTTTGCAATTGTGGTTTACGTTGAGGTGAACCTGTGACCTGTGGCCTTGAAGCTAGTGTGATACCCCAGAAATAAATAGCATGAGGAAAATCCTGAGTGAAGAAAACCGGTCGTTGAAAACACAAGGTCCCTCCACTCCGCTTCGCTCCGGTCGGGATGACAGACTTATGGCGCGAATTTGCAGAACAGGACACTAGTCGGACAGGAGTGTCCGACGCACACATTTACCTGTCGCCTGTGGTCTGTCACCTGTGGTCTATCCCGGACACCTGAGACCTGACAACCTGAAAGCTGATACCGGAGACCTGACCTGCTATTTCCGCTTGCGGCTTCTGCCTCCTGCGGCGACCGCTTCGGAGGCAGTCGCGGTCGTGGCGGCCGGCTTCTTCTTGCCTTCCATCTCCGCCAGGCTTTGTTTCAGGGCTGCCATCAGGTCGACCACGGGAGCCATTTTCTTCGGCTTGTCGATTTCGATCACCTTGCCGCCTTCCAGCTTGGTCTGAATAAGTTTCTTCAGGTTTTCCTGAAAATTGTCGTGGTACTTTTCCGGCTCCCAGTCCGTGGCCAGAGCCTCAATGAGCTGGTGTGCGACTTTCACTTCGGCGTCCTTGAGTTCGACATCGGGGGCGCCGAAACCTTCCACCTCGCGAACTTCTTCCTGGTAGTACATGGTGTGCAGCATCATGCCGCCGGAGTGCGGCCGCAGAAAGACGGTGTATTCGCGGTTGTGCATGGTGAGCTTGGCGATGGCAACGTAGTCGCTCTCTGCGAGGGCTTTGGTGAGCAATGCGTAAGGGCGGCGTCCAGCCTCGTCCGGGACCATGTAGTAGGAGGATTCGAAGTAGACGGGATCGACCTCGGCGGCTTTGACGAATTCCAGGATCTCCATGGTCTTNTTCACGATTTCGCTGCGTTCGACGACTTTGTTTTCCGCGGGGCAGTAGTATTGCTGTTTGACCCGCTGCAGGTCGGGACGGTGCAGCATGTTGAAGGAGATACCGCTGCTGCGCGCGCCGGAGAACAAGCGTACCGGCATGGAGATCAAGCCAAATGTCAGATACCCCGACCAAACGGAGGCCGCCATAGATCATCACCTCAAACGAGAAAGGCGCCAGAGCCGCGCCCAGCGTGGAGAGTGTAGCGCACGATCAGAATTTTGATGCAGGAACGTTGCGGGGTAATCGAGAGAAAAAGCACGACGGGGTGGGTTGAGGGAAAAACCGGCACAAGCACTGGTAGTTACTGATTTGAGTCC